>CAJQNS010000010.1 GCA_905479735.1 uncultured Desulfofustis sp. | reverse complement strand
TGTTTAAATTCGGGAAGTGCCCATACCTGCATCAGCTTCCCTTTGACCGCCAGCGCATATTGGCTTTCAATTACATTCAGAGTGTTCGCACTTCTTTGTCCGCCCGACGATCTCGGGGTTGGCGTTGTACGGACCTGGTTTCTGATTCGGTTTACTTCCGCATCCATCAACCGGCGTTGTCGCTCTGCCTCCTCAGCGGCAATTCTGGCCTGCTCAGCGGCCAGTTGTTCGGCCCTGACCGCTTCGGCTACACGTTGTCGTTTAAGACGTTCCAATTCTTTCTGCCGATCTATCTGCGGATTCTTTAGCTTCTTCTTGATTTTCCGCTTCGAAGGTTTCAGGGATACCGGATTTACTTCTTTTACCTGCGGAACCGGTTGCTGGACAGGATCGGCTATGGCCACGGCCTTCTCCGAAACTTGTGGTTCGGGTTGTGCTACGGGTTCAGGAGCCGGAGGGGCACTCTGTTCGATTACCGGCTCGGAGATATTGACAAGATTGACGGTATAAATGTCTTCGAACTTCGCTCTGGGCTTGAAGAGATCGGGCAGAACAAGGACACTTAAGGCGATTACCAGGTGAAAACCTATGGCCAGGTTAAGCGGCAATACCCAATTGTTGTAATCCCCGTATGTTACTCGATACTGATCAGACACCTTACTCTTCTTCTTCCGGCTGGGTGATCATTCCCAGCTTATCGAATCCGGCCTTCTTTATATCGGCCATAATCTTTACAACGACCCCGTAGGCAACCGCCTTGTCGGCTTTGAGGTAAATAGGATTTTCTTTCCGCCCCTGGTCGAGACCTGACAACTCCTGGTAAAGAATTTTCCGGGTAACCTCATGCTTGTCAAGGCTGATTTTACCATCCCTGTCTATGGTGACGACGATTGGATTCTCTTCCTGCCTCAGAGATTTAGTGGTCGTCTCCGGCAGGTCTACATCAAGACCCTGGGTCATCATCGGCGCAGTCACCATGAAAATAATAAGCAGTACCAACATAACATCAACGAGCGGTGTCACGTTGATATCAGATACTAGCTGTTTTCTGCCGTTGCCGTTTAGTGGTCCCATAACCGGTTAGACCCTGCTGAGCAGATCCCGTTCAACAAGGTTCAGGAAATCCGTGGAGAAGCTTTGGGTGTTATATTGGATTCCGGTCAGCTTATTGGAAAAATAGTTGTAAAAAATTACCGCCGGAATGGCTGCCGCCAGCCCAGCTGCAGTTGCCACCAGCGCTTCGGAGATACCAGGCGCAACCACCGCCAGAGATGCCGAACCACGTTGACCTATATCATGAAATGAAACCATGATTCCCCACACCGTTCCAAAAAGCCCGATGAACGGAGTGGCGCTGCCGGTGGTGGCCAGAAACGGCAGCAGGTTGCCAAATTTGTTGATCTCCTCATCCTCCGCCTTACGCAGGGCGCGCTTGAGATTGTCCATGGTGGCGAGCTGCATTTCCAAGGTCTCTGGACTGGAGTCCTCGCCTCTTGCTCTGATTTTATTAATTTTCTTGAGTTCGGAAAAGCCGGCGTTGAACACAGCTGCCTCTGGGCTATAGACAAATTCTTCTGCAGCCTCACTGGCCTCATTGAGGTTGCCCGAAGTCCAGAAAGTTTCAAGAAAATCTTCCGAGTCGAGACGAACTTTGCGAAACAGTTTGAACTTCATGAATATGATCGACCAGGAAACAACGGAAAAGAAAAGCAGCAGCAGCATGACCATCTGGCCGACAGGCCCGGCATGCAGGATCATTTGCGTAATGGAGAGTTGCACGATATGACTTCCTTAGGGGCAGATCTGGGATCGATTATTACCGATTGATAAGTGTGGGTGCCTACAACATTAAAGCAAGCCTATATTACCTTTTTTAGACGAAAGGTCAACCGCTCAGTTTTTGGTAAAATAGGCGTCATCGTAAGTACTTATTTGATCACGGAAAGATTGGCTCAAGGATCTATGAGAGCACAGCAGAACTCAGTTTTTACTGCCAGTTCACTGCCGACCCTGGCTTTGCCTTTGAGGATGGAAACGGAGGATATAGTATCAACTAGTTTGACTTCAATTGAAATCGTTTCTCCGGGCATGACACGACGTTTGAATCTGGTATCGGTGATTCGGGTAAGTACCGGAATCTTATCGTTGTCCGTGCCTGAAAATGATTCGGCCAGGAGCAAGGCACCGCTCTGGAATATCGCTTCACAGAGCAGCACTCCGGGCATCAATGGATTACCGGGGTAATGGCCGTTGAATACATCGAGATCCTCGGCGATCGTTTTTTCAGTTTCAATGACCGTTGCCGATAAACTGATGATCTTGTCAACCCAGAGAAACGGCGGCCTGTGAGGAATCAGCGATAATATTCGAGCATCGCTCACCTTAGAGACCTCCATTGACTTCCAGAACCGATCCGGTGATGTAGGAGGCTTTTTCAGAAGCCAGAAACAGCACCGCTTCTACCACCTCATCGACTTTCCCAAATCTGCGCATCGGCACCATCTTTTTGTAGGAAGTCAGTTGCTCGGCAGTAAGATCATCGAGAAGCTCAGTTTTGATGAACCCTGGGGAAACGCAATTGGCGGTGATCTTTTTGCGGGCAACCTCTTTAGCCAAGGTCCGGGTGAATCCAATCTGGCCAGCCTTTGAAGCTGCGTAATTGGCCTGCCCCTGAATGCCCATGTAAGAAGAAGGGGAGGTGATATTGACGATACGGCCGTATTTCTGTCTCAGCATGAGCGGCACTGCATATTTGCTCATATTAAAGGTACCGGTGAGGTTGATGTCAAGAACCTGTTGCCACTGCTCACTGCTCATTAAGGCGACGATTGCATCTCTCCGGATACCGGCGTTATTGATGAGAATATCCAGCACTTCGAAGTCAGCTTCGAGATCCTGGTAGAACCGCTGTACCTGATCGTGATCGGCCACGTTGCAGCAGAACAGCCGCAACTGGCCGGTGGGCCAGTTGTCTTGAAATCTCTTTGCCTCTTCATGATTGCTGCCATAGATCCCAACCACTGAGCAGTCATACCTCAACAATGATTCGGAAATAGCTCTGCCGATACCTCGGGTTGCCCCGGTAACAATTGCGGTTCTACCTGTGAATTCAGCCATTGATAAAGAAAAAGATTAGAGTGATCGTAAATAGCTGTCGACATCGTTGGCCACAATGACGCCATAGTTAATGGCTCCAAGCCACCCGGACATTATAATACCAACCGAGCCGACATGAAACAATCCGCCAACCTCTTTGAATATGTTTCTGGATACGTCCAGACCCTCGAATTTGGTACCAAATGAGGTACCCTTGGTATGCAGGGTATAGCGGCTGAAGGTCATTGGAGTGGCAGCCTCCAGCCAGTCAATTTTGGTCTTCACGTCAGGCAGGTAACGCTGCAGGTCGACAATGGTGCTGTCTATCATCTTCTGCTTGGCAGTTGCGTATTCAGCCGCATTCAGAGCTGCCCAGTCATCATAGTTGCTGTTCATCGAGGCAACGATTGTGTAGCGGTCGTTACCGGGCCTGGTCTTTGGGTAATAGACTGAAAATGTTTTGGACCTGGTGTCGATGTCGAGCAGCTCGGTGGAATCGAATTCAGGCGACAGGGAAGTGAAGAGCAGGTCACCGATGGGTTCGATCTGTGCTCCCTCTTTTATCCCAATATAGACCTGACTGCTTGAATTATTGACCCGGATCTTAGAAGCCTTTTCCAGAAACTCATCAGAGAATTGGCGGGCATCCGTCAGTTGGTAGATGGTGTTGGTGATACCGCTGTTGGAGACAACTGCTCCGGCCTTTATAAAGATACCGTTGACTTCGACTCCGAGAGTCTTTCTGTTCTTGGTAACGATCTGCTCAACCCTGGCTCTGGTGCAGATGGTGACGCCGTTCTTTTCAAGTTCATCTGCCATCAGGTTGATCAGATGGTCGGTTCCACCCTGGAAGGTGAATACGCCGCGATTCATGAAATTGGAGAAGACAATACCATAGGTGATGGCAGGATCGTCGAGGGTAGAGCCGTTGGCATAAGTAATTGGCTCCATAAGCAACCGATGCACATCGGAGCGGCCGGGAAAATACTCCTCGAAAAGTTCCCTGGTAGTCAGCGCCTGATCGTCATAAAAATTCATTTTGTCGATCCGGGCAAAAAATAGCTCGATCTGGCCTAGATCGACTTCAAATTTCTTGTTGAGGATCGATACGAAATCCTCCTTGTCAAAGGTGGTGCGCAAGGAAAACTGAGGGTTGTCGAAAACGATGTCCTTGAGTTGGACGATGGCGGTCATGATTTCACGGTTCCAGTACTTTTTGCAGGTTTTCACCATGCCATGGGGAAATCCGTGGAGCGACACGTCAAAGATATGGGTCTTACGTTTGAACCAGGTTGCCAGACCGCCGAGTCGGTGGTGATGTTCCAAAAGCAGAACCGAGTGTCCGCTCTTTGCCAGTCTGTTGGCCGTGGTAAGCCCTCCCAAACCGGAGCCGATTACGACCACATCGTATTCGTCAAGGGTCTGTTTCAATGGGACAGCCATTTTATTGCGGGGAATAGGTTGAATCTACAGTTTGGAGAGAATGTGCTTGTTGACCATGGAAACACCGCTCAGCATGGACCCGATGATTCCCAGAAATCCCTGATCGGTGCCGGCCAGCACCAGGTTATCGTAGCCAATGCTTCCGTCACTGACTTTTCTCGGACTGCCGTAGATCGCGCCCCCATGCTTTCCGGTAAATCGTTCAACGGTGAGAGGGGTGAAAAAATCGGAGAACACAATATGATCTGAAAAGCCACCTATAATCGGTTCGACCTCAGTACAGGCTCTCAAACCGTGAGTGCTTTTCATCTCATCATACTTGGTCGAATCTTCGGCTGCCTTGAACCACTGCTGGTAATTGGCCAGATGAGTGGTTCTGACTTCTATGGAATCTTTGCCGGACTGCAGATCCTGAAAGTTGAAAGGAAGGCTGATGACTCCGCTGTCATAGCAGACAGGTATTTCGGGCTGTTCAAATCTGAAATCTTCTTTTTTGCTGTAAAAGATACAGGTACGGTCACCGGGCAAAGTATTCAGAGCCTGTCGGTCTACCTGAAAGATCGATTCAACAAAGGAGAGACGGCGATCATCAGGGTTGTCTTTTTTGCGTCCCAAAAGCAGCCGGGTTTCATCAAGACCGATAGTACTGACCAGATGTTTGCAAAGGATTTTCTCTCCACTTTCAAGGGTGACACCAATAATTTTTTCACCCTGGGAGATGATATTTCTAACCCCGGTACCCAGTTTCAGGGTGCCGCCGTAATGATTGAGCTTGCCAACCAGAAGATCAAGCAGATTTTTAATGGTTCCAGCCGGTCTGAAAAGTCCTTCCTGGTAGAGCGAACGGAACATGATGATAAATTGTTTAAAGTCGATGTCGTTTTCCCAGCTCGAGCCGTAGTAGAGGATTGGGCAGAGCAGCATATTCACCAGAAGCCTGTCATCCAGGAAGGATGAAAGGACAGTGCGGGTGGATCGGTACTCCTGCTCTCTGAAGGGATCGGCCTCATCAATATAGCGAACCAGTCGCTGAAAGTTGTCCGATTCAGCAGGGAACTTATCTTTGATCTGCTGTTGCAGTTCGCCGAACTCGTTGGAGAACAGCAGGGATGTCTCAGGGAACTTGATTTCGCTGCTGATCTGCTGATGAAAACCAATCTCGTCCCGGCTTATTTTTAGTTGCCTCAGCAGTTTATTGAGAGGGGCGTGTTTGGCAGCTTTATCGGCATAATTAGTGATCGCATGCAGGCCGGTTTCGAATAACCGATTATTGCGATAGTAATAGGAATTGAGTCCGCCTACCCTGGAATGCCGCTCGAGAACCAGAACATTTTCATTGTATCTGGCTAACCGAATAGCAGCAGCCAGCCCAGAAAGGCCGCCGCCGATTACGACAAAACTGGCTTGCACGGATCAGGCTTCTTTAAGCAGGGGTTCTAGGTAGTTTGTACAACTGTTAAGCGTTGCCAGCTGTGGATAATCCTCTTCTGGGATCTGCAGCTTGTGGCGTTTTCTCAGTTCCATGACGATATCGAGAAAATCCATCGAATCCAGATCCAGTTGGTCACGCAGCGGCTGGTCTGGATCGAGATTGTCGAATTCCGCTTCGTCATCGATATCTTCAATTATCTCTAAAATCAGATCTTTTATATCGTTACGAGTCATAAAAGTCTCCGAATAATACGGGTACTCTGGGTTTGTGTTAAAGGCGCGTTAACGCGGGAGCATAAATGTGTTTTCGCAAATCAAGCTTTATACCACACTTGAGTGATTAATTTAACTTCTTTTTTCTTCCTGTCTGGTCAATCAGTCTGGAAGCCTCTGCACGATTACCGTTGAGTTTATGCCTACCATGCCGAATGAATTATTTAAAATCGTAGTAATGTTTTCGCCTTTCAGAGGATTATCCAGCACCAGGTTGTCAAGATGACAATCCGGATCAAGTTCCTCGACATTGATGGTGGGGTGGATGAGACCATCTTCAAAAGACCCGAGATTGCCGGCCAGTTCAAGCACGCCGGCGGCACCCATGGCGTGACCGATAATGCTTTTGGTGTTGTTGATGTAGGTCTTTGATGAGGAGCCGAAGAGTGAGCGGATTGCCTTGCACTCTTCGGTGTCGCCTTGTTTGGTGCCAGTCGCATGAGTTGAAATGATGTCTATGTCGTCCGCTTTCAATCCGGCTCGATTTAGCGCAAGCTGCATGCATTCCGCCTGGCGTTCGCCAAAAGGAAGGACCAGGTCTTTGGCATCAGAGTTCATACCGTATCCGACAATCTCACAATAGATATGTGCCCCTCTCGCCAAAGCATTTTCCAGGGTTTCAAGAACATACAGGCAGCCCCCCTCGGAAACGACAATGCCGTTACGGTTTACATCGAATGGTCGGCAGGCCTGGGTCGGGTCGTCAGCTTCACCGAGCGCGCCCTGAGCTTTAAAGCTGGCGAATATGCCGAAAGAGCCGGTGGATTCTGAAATACCTCCGGCAATCGCCATATCAACTTCACCGAGCCGCAGCATCTGTACTCCCTGTATAAGAGATGCGTTGCCGGCAGCACAGGCCGCCCCGATCGAATAGTGGGGGCCGGTTATGCCAAGACTCATAGTGATTTCGCCGGCAGGGTTGTTGAGCACCGTACGCGGATTGTGGTGGTGGGTCCAGTAGGAGACGTCGTAATCGTAACCCTTTATATTATAGATCTCATTTTCGGTCTCGACAGTGCCATGCTCGGTAAGGCCAATGTAAACTCCGGTCCTGTGTTTCTGGTAATAGTCATCGGCAAGGCCGGAATCCTTCAAGGCCTCATGGGCGCAGTAAACACCAATGCAGCCGGCTCGGGTTCCCTTTTTGTTCTCTTTCTTTTTTCGGTACTTGGTTTCGTTGAAATTACAAATCCCTGCCGGGGCTTGACCAAAATATCGAAGATCGATCCTTTGAATATTGCTCTCTCCTTTCAGGAGCTTTTCCCGGTATTCTGATAGATTTGTAGCGTTGGGCGAGACCAGGCCTACGCCGGTGATAACAATTCGTTGATTATCTGGAAGCATATCGATGTAATGTATAATTTTAGGCTACCTATAAAAATTGAAATTTTCGTTCATAATCAAGGCGCGAATGAAAATTTTGCCGCAGGCCGAGTTGATATGTCGAGGATAAAATTTTCATGCGCAACACGGAGTTTGGGCGAAAAGCGATTTTTCAAGGTAGCCTTTACTGTAAGCTCTTGCAGCACTGTACTTGTCGTTTTACTGCATACTATTTTAAGAAGGTTTCTCTTAACACTTTTTTATTGATCTTGCCCACACTTGTTTTGTCGATCTGATCAACATATTTTACTTCGAGCAGAAGTGCCAGTTTACTCATCAGACCCTTGTCGATAAAAGATTTGACATGCCCAACCATCTCTTTGGTTTCTGGTTCAGTGGCATCCTCTCTTACCACAATCAAGGCCAGAGGTTTTTCTCCCCACTTGGCATCGCTGGTGCCAATTACGGCGACCTCCGAAACAGCAGGATGGAGATTGATTATATCCTCTAACTCCAGCGATGAAAGCCATTCGCCGCCAATTTTTATCACATCTTTAATGCGGTCGGTGATGGCCACGTAATTGCTGTTGTTAATGTTTGCCACATCACCGGTGTGCAGGAAACCACCATTCCAAAGATTTTCCGAGTTTCTGCTGTCCTTCCAGTAGCCCTGCGTAAGCCACGGACTTCGAACGACAATTTCTCCAACGCTGCAGCCATCGCCCTCAACGTCGTTCATCTTCTCATCAACCACCCGAAGTTGAACCAGGGGCAGGGGCCGCCCGGTCTTGCAGCGAATATCAATTTCATTTTTGGTGCCGATATCTCTGCTATCTACCTGAGCGAGGGTCAAGACGGGACAGGTCTCTGACATGCCATACCCGGAAAAAATATCGATTCCTTTATCGAGAGCCGCTTTGCACATCTGTTTGGGCAGCGCGGCTCCGCCAATCACTACTTTCCAACTCGATAGATCTATTGTCTTAAATTCAGGGCAGGCCATCAGCATATGCAGAATGGTTGGTACACAATGAGAAAAAGTAACCTTCTCCTTTTCAATCAATTGAAGAAGCAGGTTGGGAATATATTTTCCGGGATAGACCTGTTTAACGCCAACCGTTGTCGCTATATATGGAAAACCCCAGGCGTGGACGTGAAACATCGGCGTTATGGGCATGTAGACATCATTTCGGTGAAATCGGCCCTGTTCAGCAGAAGTGGCAAGGGCTGTCAGGGTGCCGAGGGTGTGAAGCACCAGTTGTCGATGACTGAAATAGACGCCTTTGGGCAGTCCGGTCGTGCCGGTCGTATAAAAAGTGGTTGCTCTGGTATTTTCATCAAAATCTTTAAATTCGAAAGTTTCACTAGCCTCTGCGAGGAGCTGTTCATATTCGCCAGCAAAGGCAATGGAACTCACGGGTGGGGCTTGCTCATCGTTGATAAGAATATACTCTTTAACCGTATCGATACGGCCCTTAACCTGTTCAATCAGGGGAAGAAATTCGCTATTTAGCAGAATAAAGTCATCTTCGGCGTGATCTATGGTAAAGACGATCTGCTCGGGGGAGAGCCTGACATTAACAGTGTGCAGCACAGCACCAAGCATCGGTACTGCATAGAAACATTCGAGATAGCGGTGACTGTCCCAGTCCATCATGGCAACGGTATCACCTGGCTTGACCCCCAATTTCGTTAAACCATCCGCCAGCCGGTGTACTCGTTTGTGGAATTCTTGGTAGCTGAAACGGTGTTCACCGCGATAGACTATTTCCTGCTCGGGGTTCTTTGCCACAGGAGCAGAGAACATATTTTTTATGATCAGAGGATATGAATAGGCTGAAGCAGTTCGCTGTATTAAATTGTCTGTCATGGTTTATGACTCCGTTGAGCAATGGGAAAAACTTAGTCGATGTCAAATCCGCTATAAAAATGCATTCAACAATAACACAACTCGCAGCAATCATATATGATAACTGAACAGATTGATAAAAAATAACCAGCTCTGCCGCTCGCTTATTTAAAATCAAAATATTGGCAACATGAGATGAAATGTTGCAAGTTTGAATTAACCTTTGGCCTGCCTACCCGGAGAGCTTTTGTCAACATCACTCCACAGGTAGAAGTATGTTTAAGAGAAGTGGGTCCACTTTCTTGGACCTCAGGCTCAGTCAGATATTGCTGCCCAGCCCATTGATGCAGGAAACACCTCTACCCATCTGAAAGCGGCAACGCATGATCTTGTCGCTGGTTATATCCAATTATTTAGAGTAGTTTCCATCCGGAAACGTCCCTTTTGTCCACGCTTCGTTGTGCTCGAAATTTTATCCTGGGAATATCAATTATATGCCTGCAGTTAAATTTCTCGCACGCCTCGATCTTGAAGAAAATTCCTCGTTTCCGGATGGAAACTATTTAGATTACCCCAGATCAACAAAACCGGAGAAACTCATCCTCTACGGTAATTCGCGGAGACCAAAAAGAAAGGGCCGCAGAAAATCTGCGGCCCTTTGCAGCATCCGGATGGATGCGAAATTCAAACTCTAAGCTACATAAGCGGATTAGCGTAGAGCAGAATCAAAGAAATAACGAGTCCGTAAATAGCAACTGACTCGGCAAGAGCCATACCGAGAATCATGAAAACCATCAGTTTCGGCTGAACTTCGGGATTACGGGCCAGACCAGTGGTTGCACCCTGACCGACGAGACCGATACCAATACCAGCGCCAATGGCAGCAAGACCGATGGAGAGTCCAGCGCCGAGACAGATCAATGCTAATTGCAGATTACCTTCCATTTTTTTCTCCTTGTAAAAGTTAGTTTATTTGGCCTTCTTCCTTTATATCTGTAAGCGATCAAAAACAGGCAGCTAAGCCTGAATATCAATGTGCATGTTCCTGGGCCTGACCGAAGTAGACCACGGCCAGCAGGACAAATACCATCGCCTGAACCAGTGATACCAGCACTCCGAGTATCATGATCGGCAGCGGTGCAAAAAAGGCACCGGCCAGCATGAAAAGAATGCCGAGCAGGGTCTCTTTGGCCATGATGTTGCCAAACAGACGAATAGAGAGTGAGATCAGACGGGCGAGGTTACTGATAATTTCGATTGGCAGCATGAGCGGCACCAGCCACCACATCGGCCCCATAAAATGCTTGTAATAGCTTAAGCCATGCTCACGGATACCGATATAATGATGACTTACCCAGACTATGATGGTCAGCGCCAGTGTGGTGTTCAAACTGGAAGTCGGAGACATGAAACCGGGGATCAGGCCGATCAGGTTGGCAACGGCAATGTAGAGTCCGAAGGTGGTGAGCATTGGAAAGAACTGGTCAGTGAGCTTTCTGCCCATATTCTCGGCAAAGAAATCGTCCAGGCCGCCAATAACGATTTCCCAGAAATTCTGGCCCTTGCCCGGCACCATCTCGAGATTACTCACGGTCAATTTGGACACGAAGTACAGAAATGCCATTACCAGCCATGTATACGTCATATAGGGTGCACAAATCTGTTCCAGAAAAGTGTGCCCAACCGGACCGTGGGGTACCGGCAGCCCCAAGGCTTCCAGAATGACGGAAATGAATAATATCGGATGTTCCATAATCCTTTTTTACCTCCTGCTGAAGTAGTATTTCCAGACAACGCCGACGGCTGAAAATGTGATGGTAAACACTACTGTTGTCAGCCCCAGAATCAGACCGAATATGTTGATACTGCTATACTTGATGAAGAAAAACAGTACCAGCCCGATCAGAAAAAACCGAAGCCAGAACTTTAGAATCAAACCCTTCTTCGTCTTTTTACCCGCCTTAGCGGACTGTCCCTGCTGCAGTTCGAGGGCCTCGAAGAACTTCATCACATCCCGGTAAGAGACCAGGAAACTGGCGATGGAGAGGACCCCGCCGACCAGAACCCCCCAGGCGAACGACCATGAACTTATCACCCATGATCCCAGCACCAGAACGGCCAGGTACAGCCAGCTCAGAGCCAGCATCCTTTTTAGAGACAGCTTTTCTTGCACCGTTATTTTTCCGGGTCTGTTTTGTCCTTCTCCAGTTCTTTGCTGCTTTTCCAGAGAATATCGAACAGACTCTTGAAACCGGCTGCTATCCCGAATGCCAGCCCGATAAAGGTGAACCAGGGAGCCGTACGACCATCGAACACTTTCTGGTCGAGCAGAATCCCGCCACCCATACCGAGGAAAATCGAAGCAACAAAGGTGATGCCTATGTGGCCGTAATGTCCCAGAAGAAACATCATTTCTTTCTTGAAATCGGACATCTCTGTCAGCTCACCAAAACACCGAAATTCTCGCTTCGAATTCCAAAGCGTTTGGTAGCACGCCTCCTGCTCAAAGTCAATGGATTTTTTACTTTTCCGCCAATTTTTTGAATGACCATTCAGTCATTTTTGCCAGCGTTTCCAGTTCCTCTGGACCATGAGCAGAGGAGATGAAGGCAACCTCAAACTGCGATGGCGCGAGGTAGACTCCCTGGGACAGCATGTTGCGGAAGTGTTCACCGTAACGATCGGTATCGGCCGACATCGCCGAATCAAAGTCAACCACTTTCTGGTCGGTAAAAAAGACGGTCATCAATGATCCAATATGGTTAAGCTGGACCGCAAGCCCTGACTTCTCGCCTATCTCTTGCAACCGACCGGCACACTCTGCCGATTTTTCGTTCAGGGCCTCATAAAAACCCGGCTTCTGCAATAACTTCAAAGTGGCAATGCCGGCCGCCATGGCCAGTGGATTGCCCGACAGGGTTCCAGCTTGATAGACCGGACCGTCAGGAGCGATCTGATCCATTATTTCAGCCCGCCCGCCATATGCTCCCACCGGCAGCCCCCCACCGATGATCTTGCCAAGGCAGGTCATATCGGGGGTCACACCAAAGTATTCCTGGGCGCCGCCATAGGCCAGCCGGAACCCGGTAATGACCTCATCGAAAATCAAGACGATACCCCGTTCACGGGTAAGCGAACGGACCCGCTCCAGAAAAGCACGGTCTGGAATGACACAGCCCATGTTTCCTGCCACCGGCTCCATGATCAGGCAGGCAATGTCGAGGGAGTCATCCAGCAATGTCTTTTCAAGCGTTTCAATATCGTTATAGCCAATGGATATGGTGTTTTTGACGACATCTTCGGGGACGCCGGGGCTGCCGGGAATACCAAGAGTCGCAACCCCCGAGCCGGCTTTGACCAGAAATGAATCGGCGTGCCCATGGTAGCAGCCATCGAATTTGACCACGATATTTTTGCCGGTAAATCCCCGGGCAAGCCTAATGGCGCTCATGGTGGCCTCGGTTCCAGAGTTTACTAACCTCACTTTCTCGATTGAGGGAACCGCCTCGACCACCAGTTCGGCAAGGGTTATTTCATTTGGCGTGGGAGCCCCGAAGCTGGTCCCTTTTGCTGCCGTTTCCTTTACCGCTGTGACGATCTCCGGATGGGCGTGTCCAGCTATCATCGGCCCCCACGAGCAGACGAAATCAATGAATTCATTGCCATCCACATCTGTTACCCGGGCCCCTTGGGCGCTGCTGATGAACAGCGGCTCGCTGCCCACGGACCGAAAGGCACGCACCGGACTGTTTACGCCACCAGGGATTACTCGGGAGGCCTTCTCAAACATCTTTTTTGACTGATTTTTGTTCATATTTTCTGCTCCGATCGCTTTCTGAAAACAGCCAGGACAATTCCTGGTTATTGCCAGACAGTTGTAATTATTTAAATTGCTTAGGCTTGCTCCCCCGTCACCGCAGGAGGAGTCACTATATCATGGCCGACTTTTCCATGTCAAACCTCTCATCACCCTTGATCTTTACCGTTTTATGCACAAAGTAACAAACCATATTGAATCTACCCAAGTTGCCGCCCAGTTTTTTCTTGTCAGTATGACGGTCAGAAGGTAAACTGGACTGGCCTGTGCACGTCTGTCAGGACTGCATTAACTACTTGAAAACAAAATTAATTTTTTCCTAAGGAGAATTAAAATGGCCAGTGATAAAGTCCTGCAGTTAAATGATGCCGAATTTGATTCAGCCATTGGTTCGGATCAGCCGACGCTGGTTGATTTCTGGGCACCCTGGTGCGGCCCCTGCAAAGCAATCGGCCCGGTGGTCGAGGAACTGGCTGAGGAATATGAAGGCAAGCTCTCGATCGCCAAGATGAATGTCGATGATAATCCTGTGACACCGGGCAAATTCGGAATCCGGGCTATTCCCACTCTCATTCTCTTCAGAGGCGGCGAAGTGGTCGATCAAATTACCGGTGCAGTTGGCAAAACTCAACTTGTCGATCTGATTAACAAAGCCCTGTAGCCGTTATCTTAATCGCCACTACTTTTCTCATCTGATTACAATGGAAAAAAGCCATTTTGAGCTGGTCATCCTTGGAGCAGGTCCGGCTGGTCTTAGCGCTGGGCTTTATGCATCACGGGCACGCATAGATCATGTGCTGATCGAAAAAGGTGCGCCGGGAGGGCAGGTTCTGACCACCGACTGGGTCGATAATTACCCCGGTTTTCCCGACGGAATTTCCGGTTTCGACCTGATTGATAACATGACCGCTCATGCCAAAAAGTTCGATGTCAACATCCTGACCAAAGAGGTAGCCTCCGTCGAGCTCAGCGATCCGGATTCCAAACGCATCGTCTTCGGCGATGGATCTTCTCTCACCTGCGATGCTTTGATCATCTGCACCGGAGCCAGCCCCAACAAGATCGGAGTTCCGGGCGAGGCCGAATTGGCCGGCAAAGGCGTTTCCTACTGCGGGACCTGTGATGCCCCGTTTTACCGGGACATGCATGTCGCCGTTATCGGTGGTGGCGACACGGCCGTCGAGGAGGCTGACTACCTGACCAGATTCGCCAGCAAGGTGACTATTATTCATCGGCGGGATGAGTTGCGCGCCGTCAAGGTTCTGCAGGAAATTGCCTTTGCGAATAAGAAGATCGACTACGTATGGAACTCTCAGGTCACCTCCATCGAAGGCGACAAGGAAGTCGAGAGGCTGCAACTGGTCGACAATGACGGTAGCACCTCCGCTCTGGAAGTTCAGGGAGTGTTCGTACTCATCGGTATTACCCCGAACAACGCAATACTGCCCTTGGAAGAACTGAAGGCCGATCAATGGGGCTTTATTCCAACTGATGCCGAAACCCTTACCTCGGTTTCCGGTGTATTTGCCGCCGGCGACATTAGAAGCAAGCTAATGCGCCAGATTGTCAACGCCTGCGGCGAGGGGGCGAATTCGGTAATCGCGGCAGAGCATTATCTGAAAAGCAGATCTGAAAATTGAGACCAACTCTGACATGATTGAACGAAAATGCGCTCATACCAGGTCCACGAGCCGGATGCCCGGGTACGCCATTCTGTTGGTTGCTATCTCGCTGCTCGTCTTTGTTTCCAGCTGTACCACCATGAAAGAGACCTTTCGAATCGGCGAGAAGGCGGACGTTCAGCTGCCGGCCGAGCAGCTGATCATCAAGGGAATGGAAGAGTTCAACATCGGCAAGTATTTTCTGGCAATCGAATATTTCAACGAGATTCTCGACCGCTATCCGTTCAGCCCCCAAGCGCCTCTGGCGGAGCTCAAAGCTGCGGACAGCAGTTATTATATGGAGCGCTACGAAGAAGCGCTGGTTCTCTATAGAGAATTTGAAGAACGTCACCCGACCAACGAGGCCATCTCCTATGTAATGTATCAGAAGGGGATGTGCAGCTACAACCGGATCGACCGGATCGATCGAGATATAACCGGAGCGATCGAGTCGATCCAGGCCTTCGAAGACCTTCTCCGGGCCTTTCCTGAATCACCCTACAATGAAGAGGCACAGGCCCGCATCAAGGCAGCAACGGAGTTCCTGGTCAACCACGAGTTCAATGTGGTTGAGTTTTATCTGCGCACGGAAAAGTACTCCCAGGCTGAAACAAGACTCAACTATATTCTTGCCATGCATCCCGATTCCACCGTCGCGCCCCAGGCCCGGGAGATATTGGATTTAATTGAGGCAGGTACGCCGCCCAAATACGGTATCGGGCACTGGTTCAAGAACCTCTCCCTTCCGGATTGGATGAATTTCATGGACTGATACCCACCGAGGCCTGACAGGGCCGATAGAGGTGTTAGCAGATCAGGGCATCATCTGATTTCAGGAAAAAAGCGGTGCTTTGGCCATCGCATCGGTCTCGAGCCACTCATCTCCAAGCGACATTTCCATCGCCCGAACCGGACAGATCAATACACACTGGTTGCAACCCGTACATTTGTCTGCCTCGAAAAGCACCGCCATATCCTCCCGTCTGATATAAAGTGCGGCCACCGGGCAGACCCCCGTACAGGCCCCACATTGAAAACAGCGCTCTTCATCACGGCGGATACGCGTTGCCAGTCGTTCTATGGTGACACCAAGCTGCTTCAAATATTCAAGACCGTCTTTGATGTTCGACTTGGCGCCGGCCAATTCGATGATCAGAATTCCCTCCCGTTGCGGGAGAATATTCGCTCTGAGAATATTCACCTCGACATCGTACTGTTTGATCAGCCGGTAAATGATCGGCTTGTCGCTTATGTCCTTCGGGTATCTGATAAAGTAAATCCTTCTGTACACGCTGCTCACCATTGTTTTTAGCCGTTAAGGTTGTGGGTTCTGTGATCCCATTTGGTTTCAACTAGTTGCTCTTTATAAAATTATCGACCCGGGTGATCAGTGCTCCGATAGACTCATCGGTATCCAGGTCCAGCAGAGAGGCTCCTTTTAGCTGTTTTGGCATCTCGAAACTATTTTTCTGGCCGACATAGATCTCCCATCGGCCATCCGAAACCGCCCCGGAATCTGCAGCCCGAAGCTGAAAGCGGGCTCTGGCAACCGACTCCTGGCAATGACAATGGACGAAAAATATGGCACCTCGACTGCTGAGGGCGTCAACCACTTGGAGCCGCTGTTTCTCAGCTCCGTAGGAGCCATCCATCGCCACCCCGGCTTCATTGTCCCGGAGTGCTGCTAGAGCACGGAGAGCCATTTCATCGTAAGTCTGCCGGGTCATATCCGGGCTGTATAAACCTTCATTGAAAGGGACATGGTGCCTGCTCTCCGGAGCCACCCCGGCCAGTTCTTTTCGCACCTGGTCACTGTTGAAATAAGGGTACCCCCTCTCAGCCGCCCAGCGTTTGCCCAGATAGCTTTTGCCGGAACCGGTCAGGCCAAAAAAAACAACGACCTTCGACCTATCGATCTGCCTGGGCATAGCGCTGCGCCAGCTGGAAATAGCGTTTTGCCTGTTCGGTGCAGCCGGTCGCGGTCTCGGGGTCGACCCCGGGATCAGCGGCAGTGAACAGGTTGATCTTGCCCCGGACATAGGCCCGGTAGCATTTGTAAAAGGCAATCAGGTCCAGCAGACCCTGGTCTCCGGATTGCTCAACATAGCGGGCAACAAAATGATCGGCCAGGTTGTCGAGCTTGTGAAAATCGAGATCCATGGCCAGAAAACCGATGTCACCAGCCACATCGCTATAGCGAAAGCGGTCGTTGAACTCGATACAATCAAAAATGTACACCTTGTCGTCGAGGCAGATATTGGCCGAGTACAGATCGCCGTGGCAGTCCCTTATTCTCTCGTCGTCAATTCGCTTGTTAAACCTCTCCTCATGTTGCAGAACATCCAGGGCATAGGTCCTGATAGAAATTAATTGCTCTCTGCTTAACGCCGGTCCGTCGACAAAGGATTCGGTCTGTTCGAAATTTTCGACCACGTTGACGGCTACTGCCTCGGCCCGGCCATAGGACCTGATCTCGTCGTTGACTTCGGCTGACTCGTAAAAGGGCACCAGGGTGTCGACGATGAGGTCCAGGTGGGTGGGTGTCAAGGCACCGGCGGCCAGGACCCTGCCCATCATCTGCTCTTCTTTCAGGCGGCGCATCTTCACCCCGTATTCAACTATCTCACCGTCACCGTTAAGCTCATACGTTCCAGCCGCCCTGGTCACTGAGACACGCTCGAGATAGATCTCAGGACAGAGGCGCCGGTTCAACGAGATCTCCTGAAGACAGTAGTGGGCCCGCTTGGCCAAAGTGGAAAAATCAAGAAAACCGAAATTCATCGGTTTCTTGAATTTATAGACAAAATCCCCCGCAATAAACACGTAGGATATATGGGTCTGAATGAGTTGGACCTCATCAGCCGGATGACCGTAAGATTCGGGCTTCATGAGGATCTTAATATAGTTCGGAAAATTCTCCATTAACGTGGTTTCCTTGTTTTATCTCAACGCGACATCCACGAACCTGGCCTTAGTCTCAACCTGGGTCGGCAAAGCTTTCCATTATCATGTCGGTCAATCTGAAGAGTAATCTTTAGCATTTTGGTTTTGGTTCAAGATCAAGGCACCTGGAAAGATATTACCGCAGCCATAGCTGCATCCAAGGGTAAAGTCCTTCCTCCTAAGACTGAGATTAGACTAAAAAACATGTTCCAAGGCCGCCTTAACCGGGCCACAGTGTAACAGAATCAATTGCTGCGGTAAACAAGACAGGAATCCTTTACCTTGATTTATGCACATGATAAGGTAGCAATTCACCGGCCTATTGGACGATCCGGTTACTCCTGACACTCTCGCTTAACTCAGCAGGTAGAAAATGAACAGTAAATCTCTCAAGGAACTCCTCGACCGCGTCCGCCAGGGCGATATAGATGTCAACGGGGCGCTGCAGCAGTTGGCAGGGTTTCCGGCCGAATCGCTTGACGGAGCCTGTATCGACCACCAGCGCGAACTTCGCACCGGACTCCCCGAAGTGATTTTTGGCGAATCCAAAAATGCAGAACAGATCATCACCATCGCCGCCACCATGCTCAAGCAGCCGGAGCCTGTCCTGGTCACTCGAGTCGATCCCGAAAAAGCCGCGGCGGTGATCAGCCATATACCCCAATTCACCTATCACCAGCTGGCCGGGATCCTGCAACATGGTATTGCCTCGGTGGAACAGAACAAGACCATTGGAGAAATCGTGGTGATCTGCGCCGGTACTTCCGATCTGGCCGTCGCCGAAGAGGCACGGGTAACCATCGAAACCCTGGGGCATCCTTGTCAGACAATCTATGATGCCGGAGTCGCGGGGCTCCATCGTCTTCTCGCCCACCACGTTCTTTTACAAAAAGCCGCGGTCATTATCGTGGTGGCCGGAATGGAGGGGGCTCTACCCAGTGTAGTCGGCGGCTTGGTCCGCTGTCCGGTGATCGGTGTACCGACCTCGGTCGGCTATGGGGCCGGTATCGGCGGGTTTGCCGCTCTGCTTGGAATGCTCAACAGCTGCGCCCCTGGACTGGCCGTGGTAAACATCGACAACGGCTTCGGTGCCGCCTGTATGGCCATTAAAATCAATTCACTCCGATGATCAGGGGGAGGGACTCCGATCAATATAAATTGGCAGTCGCCGGCGAAGTCACAGCTTATCCGAACAAAATGCGTTGAAACCTTGCAAGATTCGGGCATTACGGTATAATCGCGAGGCTGGTTTCTCTGCTAATAGTAACTAATAATTCCTTCCGGAAAAATTTATGAATACCGCTTTAAAATTAAAACTTGGATTTCTGTTTTTTATCATCGTACTGGCCGTCACCACGGTTGTTCCATCATTCTATGACAACACTCCGTCATGGTGGAAAAAGTACATGGCGCCCGAAGGGCTGAGGCTCGGTCTTGACCTGCAGGGTGGGATGCACCTGGTACTTCAGGTCAACCTCCAGAAGGCCGAAGAAAACACTCTGGAACTGGCCGCCAACGACCTCAAGGACACCCTTGCCGAAGAATCGGTAACTGCGGTTCAGACCAACTCCGGTTCCAAAGATACCATTATTTTCACCCTGCCCAACGTCAGTGCTGTCGACAAAGTTCAGGCACTCATTGAGGACGGATTTGACGAAGAACTTGACGTCCAGGTGGATGCAAAAGAAGGTAGTTTTCCGCGAATTATTCTACAGCTGAGTCAAGAGAAAAAAGACTATATCAAGAACAATGCGGTGGCTCAGTCCCTGGAAATCATAAGAAACCGCATAGATCAATTCGGCGTTGCCGAACCGGTCATCATCCGCCAGGGAGCGGATGAGATCGTTATTCAGCTGCCCGGCGTCAAAGACCCTGAACGGGCAATGAAGCTGCTTGGCGATACCGCCCAGCTCGAATTCAAACTGGTGGCCGAGACTGAAGGAGCCAACATCGATCAATTGGTTGCCAACGCAGTTGAGTCGGGCCAGTGGTCCGGCAAATGGCAGGAACGAGATGAAGTAACGGAGCTGAATCGCCTGCTGGCGGGTTCATTGCCGGCCAATACGGCCATCTATTTCGAACGGCTGGTCGACAAACAGACCGGCATCGAAAGCTCCCGGCCGATCCTTCTCGAAACCAAGGTGTTGATGACCGGTGATATGGTCAAAAACGCCCAGGTAAGAATCGGGGGGACCTTCAACGAACCCTACGTCAGCCTTGATATGACCTCTCGCGGTGGCAAGGTGTTTGCCACCCTTACCGAAAAAAATGTGGGCCGCCGGATGGCCATCGTGCTGGATGGGGTAGTCAAGTCGGCGCCGGTTATCCGTGAACGGATACTCGGTGGCTCCGCCCAGATTTCCGGCAGCTTTTCCCATGAAGAGGCCTCGGACCTGGCCATCGTCCTGCGGGTCGGCGCCCTGCCGGCACCGGTCGATGTCATTCAGAATATGACGGTGGGCTCTACCCTGGGTAAGGACTCCATCCAGAAGGGGCTGCTGTCCGGTATTTTTGGAGCCCTCATGGTATTAGGGTTCATGGTCATATATTATCGGCTCTCCGGGGTCATCGCCAACTTCGCCCTCACCCTGAACATTCTCTTTCTCTTCTCGGGTTTAGCGGTACTTAACGCTACGCTGACCCTGCCGGGTATCGCCGGCATCGTACTTTCCATAGGCATGGCGGTTGACGCCAATGTTTTGATATTCGAACGGATGAGGGAGGAGTACGCCCTCGGCAAGCCGGTCCGGTCGAGTATCGACGGGGGCTTCGGCAAAGCCCTGTGGACCATCGTCGACTCCCAGGTGACGACCCTGATCACCGCCATGGCGCTGTTCCTTTTCGGTACAGGTCCGATCAAAGGTTTTGCCGTCACCCTGAGCCTCGGTATCATCTTCAACCTGTTCACCGCCCTGTTCTGTTCGAGGCTGATATTCGACTTGCTCGCCGCTAAACGGGTGATCACCGATCTCAAGTTTCTGCAGATCATCAAAAAATCCAACATCGACTTCATGAAGGTGCGCACCATCACCTTTGCAATTTCCGGCGTGATGGTGCTCATCGGCCTCATCGCTTTTTTCCAGATAGCCAGGGGCAGCGCCAATTTGGGTGTCGATTTTTCTGGAGGCTCGCTTCTCCAGTACAAAGCCGAGCAACCTTTTTCCATGGCTGAGGTCAGGGCAGTATTTACCAGCAACGGAATGGAAGGCATCAATCTGCAGGAGGTGGAAAACGAGAACCGGTTGATCATCAAGGTGAAGAAGTCCGAAGCGGTGGTGGCCAACCTCAGCGATCAGGTCAACGAGCTGTTTGGCAGAGAGCTGGCAGACAAGGGATTTGTTCTCGAATCTCAGGCTGAAATCGGTTCCAGCGTGAGTGCTGTGCTGCGCAACAAGGCAATCCAGGCCATCCTCATCTCGCTGGCCGGAGTCATCGTCTACCTCGCTTTTCGTTTTGACATCAGTTTCGGACTGGCGGCGGCGGCAGCAACCTTTCACGATGTTCTGGTTGTTCTCGGAATCTGCTGGCTTTTGAATATCGAGATAACCCTGCTTATCGTCACGGCCCTGCTCACCCTGGCCGGTTACTCACTGAATGACTCGGTGGTTGTCTTCGACCGTATTAGAGAGAACCTGAAAAAGCTGGACAAATTCCGGCTCACTAATCAGGTGATCAACGGCAGTGTCAACCAGGTCCTTGGCAGGACCATCGTCACCTCGTTGACCTCGGCCATGGTATTGCTGTCTCTGTTCATTTTCGGCGGCTCCGTGATTCATGATTTCTCTTTTGCCCTGTTGATGGGTGTGCTGGTAGGTACCTACTCATCGATATTCATCGCCAGCCCACTACTGACCTTCTGGAAACGAGGCCAGGCCTGACAGTTCATGAGTGGTAAACAAATCCCGGGACAGCTCTCTCGGATAAGCCCGGGGGAAGTGTTCTCCTTTCTCTGCCATGATCGGGTAAGCTGCTTCACTCACTGCTGCAGAGAACTGGAACTGGTCCTGACCCCCTATGATGTTCTCCGACTGCGCCTGGCTACAGGGCTCAGTTCGTCTGAGCTTCATGAAGGCTATATCATCGAGGAATTGACTCCCGAAGACACGTTCCCCCGCTTCTACCTGACCATGGTGGATGACGGCAAAGCCAGCTGCGTGTTTGTAAACGATGCGGGCTGTTCAATTTATCTGCACCGGCCCGGGGCCTGCCGAACCTATCCCTTGGGTCGAGGAACGACCAGAGATGAGAGCGGCGTCCACGAGCAGTTCATTCTTTTGCAGGAACCGCATTGCCAGGGATTTCAGGAAACAACTGTGCAGACGGCGCAGCGCTTCATGAAGTCCCAGGAACTGGAAACCTTCAACCGATTCAACGACCGACTTACCGCCATCACCCAGCATCGGAAAATCAAAGATGGTTTAGAACTGACCAATGAGCACATCAGCCTCTACAGGCTGGCGCTCTATGATCTTGATAACTTCCGGGCCCAGTTGGCCGACAAACGGATCGAGCCCCCCCTCGACATCCCGGAGGTTGTGTATGAAGATGACGAGAAACTGCTTGAATTCGGCCTCCAATTCATCGAACGGTTGTTTTTCGACCTTTGATCAATAATCAATGGATATCACCCACGAAAACTCTACCATGCTTAAACTAATCGTTTTCGACTGCGACGGGGTTCTGTTCGATTCCAGGGAAGCCAACCGGATCTACTACAACGATCTGCTGAGTGCCTTCGGCCAGCCGCCTATGGATGACCGGGAGCTTGAGTTCGCGCACAGCCATAATGTCACCGACTCGGTATCCCACATTTTCCGGAATTATCCGGCAACGGATCTTGAAGCGGTGCACCGTCACCGGCAATCGCAAAGCTACACGCCCTATTTATCCCACATGGTCATGGAGCCGGATTTGCTAGAATTTCTCAATACCGTTAAAGACCGCTATCACCTGGCCATCTCGACCAACCGGACGACGACGATGAAGCCGTTGCTGGAGGCCTACGGATTGACCGATTATTTTGAACTTGTGGTGACGTCAATGGATGTTGACAATCCCAAGCCAGCGCCGGACGCACTTTTAAAGATTTTTTCGCACTTCAACTGCAGCCCTGAAGAAACGATTTTCATCGGCGATTCCGTAATCGATCAACAACATACCGAAAATGCGGGAGTCGACCTCATCGCCTTCAAAAACAAACTGCTCCAAGCCAGATATCACATCGACAGATTCATGCAGATTCTCGAGCTGAAGCCGTTTCACCACCTGGCCCGTTGATATTTATAAAAAACTTTTTCTTGTTGTGAAAAATGCTATAATATTGAATTGGTTACCTCTTCACTCCCTCTTCAATCTACCGGTACTTGTTTATGGCTATTGCGACGGAACAGCTAGAAGCTATCAATCAGGAAATATCTCAATCCTTTTCCGATGATCCCCGCATCACCGTCGTACCCGTAGATGGGAATCCTCCAGACAAATACGAAGTAACCTATAACGTTGAGGGATTGCAGAAGAGTGATGAGGGAAGTATAGAAAAAGCTGATAGTCACACCATTGTTATCAGTATACCTTTCGGCTACCCCCATTTCCCGCCCAGCTGCAAACCCAAAAGTCCAATTTTTCACCCCGATTTTGATCCGGCCGCCATCTGCATCGGTGATTTCTGGGAAAAGAACCGCTCCGTAATCGAACTTATCACCCACATAGGTGAGATGATTACCGGCGCCTTCTATTCCACCAGCAACGCTTTCAATGAAGAGGCAGCCCAGTGGTATGAAGAGAATTTCGACTCCGGTGGGACCGACCGGCCTGAAGGTCTTATCTCCGATGATCTGATTTCTGCTTCTCCTACCCTGAGCCCTGCTTCAGAAGAAGATTTCACCTCCCTGCTGGACGACGATAATGAAGAGGTTGAAGAAGACTTGCTGGAGCCATTTGACCCTGAAGCTGACGACAACGTAGCCCCGGCCCTGAGCTTTGTCGATGAAGATGAGGGTCCCCAAAATGATGTGTCGGAAAGTTCGCTGGGCGATATTTTCGAGGAATCAGATTTCGATTTCGAAGCACCGCAGCAAAATGAGGCAGCCTCGGACGACGATCAGCTGCCTCCTGGATTGCAGGGTGATGTGTCTGGTGAATTGGACGAAGAAGAGATCGACGTCGACCATTTCAATGAACTGGCCGTCCAGAAACGCTTTTTCGGGCTGGACAAGGAGCTTTCTCTACTACCTGCTTCTGCCACCTTCGAGGGCAAAGAGGCACTGGCAGAGCAGGCTGCGGTGGCCCAGGAAAAGGCCCAGTCCCTGTACACCAAAGCTCTTGATCTCGAACACAAGGGTGAGCCGGCCGAAGCGCTGAAACATTTCAAAGAAATCGAGGCCGTCACCTCCGACTATCCTGGACTACATGATGACATAAGCAGAATGAGCCAGGCCCTGGAACTGCTTGGAGACTGGACTACCCCCACACTCGAGTCCCGTGAACAGACCATGGCTGAGCCTGCAGTAGAGACTGAGACCTCAGCAGAAACAGCAGCTAAACCCAAAGCCAAAGATAGAGAAGTTTACCAACCGGTTCCACCACCCCAACCCGAACCGGAGTCAAAAGAATCAGCCAGTCGGACCTTTTTTGACGATAGTTCCGAAGGTAAATCAAGACTCATCCCCTACGCTCTCGTCATCATTGTCATTCTGGTGGCCGGTGCAGTCGGTGTTAACTACTATCTCAGCTCCTCAAAGTATGACCAGGCTCTGAATCGTTTCCAGGAATGCCAGTCCTCACTGAAAAAGAACCAGTTCAGCGATGCCGAACTGCAATGCGAGTCAGCGCTCGGTCTGGCTAAGCAGGTTCGGCTGTTCAAGGGCTCCGATCGAGATGGACTGATCATGAACGTCGAAAAAACACTTCGTTCAAAACCGCTCAAACAGGGTCTGGCCGGAAATCTTCCGCTTGATGGACAGTATTATCCCCGCCAGGTCGTCCAGAATATCGTCTCTTTCAGGGAGTTCAAGCAGAAGGGAGACGAATTTTTCGGGACGTCCAACTGGCAGCAGAGTGTCTCAAACTACGAACAGGCACTCCAGATCGCCGACCAGGAAAAAGCCATCGACCAGCAGGAGCTCTTCCAGATCTCCGAGAATATCAAAATTGCCCGGTTCAACATTATCTACGAGTCAGGCATATCGTATATTGATCGAAAAAAATGGGTGTTGGCTACCAAAGAACTTAACGGGGCCCTCGAACAGCTAAAAAAATTGAGTATCCCCGACAAAGCCGGGCTCATTGACGAAATCACCACCAAGCTGGGTAAAATTGAACAAGCCACTGAAAAAGAGAAAGGTGACATTGCCTTTAGTGAAGGAAAATGGAACAAGGCGGCGGAACACTACCGAAAAGCGCTGACGGTGGCCACCCAGTCCTTCGACCCCGACCAGGAATCAATTAACGAACTCAAGCAGTTGGTTGTCAAGGGCGATCTCTATGCAATAGTTTCAAGCGGCAAATCAGCTTTCAGGCAGTCCCGCTGGGATGAAGCGATAGCCAGCTACGACAAGGCGATCACTCTGCTGGAAGACAACCGGGAGCTTCTCAAACAGGCAAACACCGAGGAGAACAGGAAAAAACTCGCCCGCATTATGCTACAGGCCTCGGTCATCCGTGATAAACAGGGTACCGCCAGACACCTCAAAGAAAAAGAGTTCGATGATGCCATCACCAAGCTCAGGGCAATCATAGACTCAATTTCGTCAAGCGAATTCAAGAGCGAAACGGAATTCGAGACCATTCGTCTGGAGGCTGTGCAGTCCATATTACAGGCCGAAACTGACAAGTTATTGTCTGATAAAATCACCTATCTTGAAGATAACTTTGAAGAACTTTTCACCAAGCACTATTCCGGATCCCCAGCTGAATCACTGGTTGACAGAACGGTGGTCTTCGAAAAGAAGATGGGATCCCGGCTGCTGTTCAGACTGCAATGCGTCGAAGTGGGCCGCGGCCGGCCGCTGCAGCTGGTGATGAAGTACACCCACGATCTCAACAACGGTGAGTGGAGCTTCTACAGCGACAGCCAGTAAGCCGATCTGCCCTTTGCCCTGCAGGAAGAAGAATTCCTCTATTTTTTATGACCTAGAGCAGGAAACGGAACTCTCCTTTACCAAGAAGATCGTGAAGATGGAGAATACCTGTCAACCGGCTGTCGATATCGACCACCGGCAGAATGGTTACCTCGTGGCGTTGCATGATACTCAGAGCATCAACGGCCTGTATATCGCCTGAAATGGTAATCGGATCTGAAGTCATCACCTCTGCCACCCGGGTCTGGCTCAAATCCAGGTTTGAGGCAACATAGCGTCTGACATCCCCATCGGTGACGAGGCCCTCAACCTGCCGGGACTCCCCCGCCACAATCACCGCACCAAGGCTCTTGGCGTTCAGTTCCGTAACCGCCTCCGCTACAGTCGCTTCAGCTGCAACCAACGGAATCTGGGTTCCTGTCAGCATTACCTCTCCAACTTTTACCTGCAAACGGGCCCCCAGGCTGCCGGATGGGTGATTCAAGCGAAAATCCGCCGCCTTGAAGTCGTTCCTGTTCATCAGCACCACAGCCAGAGCATCGCCCAGTGCCAGGGTAGCCGTCGTACTGGCCGTTGGAGCCAACCCAAGCGAACAGGCCTCTTTGGGTACCGAGATGTCGAGCACCAGATCGGCAGCTCCGGCAAGGGTGGAACCGGCCGCTCCTGTCATGGCGATGACCGATGAACAGCGGCGTTTCAGATTGGAAAGCAGGCTGTTCAACTCAGCAGTTTCCCCTGAATAGGAGATAGCGATGACCACATCGGTGTCCTGGACCATTCCAAGATCGCCATGCATGGCTTCGACCGGATGCAGAAAAAACGAGGGGGTACCGGTGCTGTTTAGAGTAGCCGCAATTTTCTGGCCGATTATA
Source organism: uncultured Desulfofustis sp. (assembly GCA_905479735.1). Taxonomy (GTDB): domain Bacteria; phylum Desulfobacterota; class Desulfobulbia; order Desulfobulbales; family Desulfocapsaceae; genus JABDQA01. The sequence continues at coordinate 77,801 of CAJQNS010000010.1, read as the reverse complement.
CCAGACTTCCCGATACCGGTGATAATCAACCTGCTGGGACAGTGGTGAATCAATTCGACGGCTTTAACGAATTCCCTGCCAATCCTTTGGCGGACGGCGGCAAGCCCCTGCTCCTCTATCAACAAAACTTCCTGCGCTTCTTTAATAGTCATGTTCTATCCTGGGTTGGCTGACATCTTCTGCAGTTGAACTTAGCAGGTAGGAATCCTTCCGGCAACACTATCCAGAAGGTGTGCTCCTGCAGCATATTGGCTGAACTGCAGTGGTCGTCATTGACCCGATTTGCCCCTCGACAGGGAATGTCGGATTGCTCTTGACATATCTTGTCGTCAGGGTTCAAATACGACGTTTGGCAATTTGGTGCTTCATGCATACATTAGCAACCAGCAAATTGGAACCCTAATATCTACGAAAACGGAAATATCATGTCAAACTATCTTTTTACTTCGGAATCGGTCTCCGAAGGGCATCCCGATAAAGTGGCCGATCAGATATCAGATGCAATTCTCGACTCCATACTCAGCCAGGACGTGCATGCCCGGGTGGCCTGCGAGACCATGGTTACCACCGGCATGGTGCTCATCGCTGGTGAAATTACCACTTCCGCCTGGGTGGACATGCCGGATGTGGTCCGTCAGACGGTTAAGGAAATAGGCTACAACTCTTCAGACATGGGATTTGACTGGCAATCCTGCGCCATTCTGACATCCATCGACAAACAGTCGCCCGATATCGCCCGGGGAGTTAATGAGGGCAGTGGTCTTGATCTTGATCAGGGGGCGGGCGATCAGGGGCTGATGTTTGGCTACGCCTGCAACGACACCGAGGTCCTGATGCCCATGCCGATTTATTATGCCCACCGGCTGACCAAACGCCAGGCCGTGGTCCGTAAATCAGGAAGGCTGCCCTGGTTGCGCCCCGACGCCAAAAGTCAGGTCACCATCGGCTACATCGATGGTGTGCCAAAACGGATCGACGCGGTCGTCCTGTCGACCCAGCATGATGAAATCGTTGAATACCAGGACCTCAAGGAAGGGGTCATGGAAGAGATCATCAAACCGGTTCTACCCGCGGAAATGATCGATAAGGATACCAATTTTTACATTAATCCGACGGGCCGGTTCGTTATCGGCGGACCAGTTGGTGACTGCGGAGTCACCGGCAGGAAAATCATAGTTGATACCTATGGGGGTAAAGGCTCCCACGGCGGTGGCGCTTTCTCCGGCAAGGATCCTTCCAAGGTGGATCGCTCCTCGTCCTACATGGGGCGCTATATCGCCAAGAATATTGTGGCAGCTGGAATCGCCTCGGAAGTCGAGGTACAGGTCGCCTACGCCATTGGCATCTCGCAGCCCGTGTCGATCAATGTAAACAGCTTTGGTACCGGAAAAATCAGTGATGAAAAGATCAGGGATCTGGTCAGCGCCCACTTCGACCTGAGACCCAAGGCAATCATTCAGCATCTCGATCTGCTGCGCCCCATTTATCGTGCCACCGCTGCCTACGGTCACTTCGGCCGCAAGCATGATGACTTCACCTGGGAACGTATCGACAAGGCCGATGAACTGAAAGCGGCCGCAGGACTTTAATTACCACGGACTTATTCTCAAGGATTTTGAAATGACTACGAAAAACGATTACAAGGTGGCCGATATTTCCCTGGCAGAATGGGGGAGAAAAGAAGTCGCCATCGCAGAAACGGAAATGCCGGGGCTCATGAGCCTTCGTGAACAATACAAAGAGACCCAGCCACTCAAAGGTGCCCGCATCGCCGGCTGCCTGCACATGACCATACAAACGGCGGTACTGATGGAAACGCTGGTTGACCTTGGTGCCGACATCCGCTGGTCGTCGTGCAACATCTTTTCCACTCAGGATCACGCGGCTGCGGCAATGGCTGCCGCCGGCATCCCCACCTTCGCCTGGAAGGGAGAGAGCGAGGAGGAATTCTGGTGGTGCATCGACCAGACCATTTTCGGGCCTGACGGTTGGCGCCCCAACATGATTCTTGACGATGGCGGCGACCTCACCCTGATCATGCACCAGAAATACGAAGCGGAGATGAAAAAGGTCAAAGGCATTACCGAGGAGACCACCACCGGGGTGCATCGTCTCAACGAAATGGCCGCAGACGGCTCTCTGCTCTGTCCGGCAATCAATGTCAACGACTCGGTAACCAAGTCAAAATTCGACAACCTCTACGGTTGCCGTGAATCACTTATCGACGGGATCAAGCGGGCCACAGACGTGATGGTGGCCGGCAAGATCGCTGTGGTCGCGGGTTATGGCGATGTCGGCAAAGGATGTGCCCAGGCACTGGCCGGCATGGGCGCCTCTGTACTGGTAACCGAGGTTGACCCGATCTGCGCCCTGCAGGCGGCAATGGAAGGCTACCGGGTAGTAACCATGGAGCAAGCGGCAGCCATCGGCAATATATTCGTCACCTGTACCGGTAATATAGATGTCATCACCAAGGCCCATATGGAGCAGATGCCTCACGAGGCAATAGTTTGTAATATCGGTCACTTCGACTCTGAGATTGATATCGCCTCCATCCGCGAACTGGAATGGGAAACCATCAAACCCCAGGTCGATCATGTAACCTTTCCGGACGGTAAAAAGATCATCGTACTGGCCGAGGGGCGCTTGGTAAACCTGGGCTGCGCCACGGGGCATCCCAGCTTCGTGATGAGTAACTCGTTTACCAACCAGGTGTTGGCTCAGATAGAATTGTGGAAGAACTCAGCCAATTATGAAAACAAGGTCTACTTTCTACCCAAACAACTCGACGAAATGGTAGCCCGGCTGCACCTGCAGAAGATCGGCGTCAATCTCACCACCCTGAGTAAGGAACAGGCCGACTACATAGGGGTTGCAGTTGAGGGGCCCTTCAAGCCGGACTATTACCGCTACTAATTCAGAGCAGCACCTCAGAAGAAAAGGGACAACCGTTGACCGGTGTGTCCCTTTTTTTTGCGATCAAGGTTCGCTGACGCAGCCTATAAGAGTCCCCTTAAAGCAAGGGCGCACCATTCTCAGCGTATCTTGCCAAAAGCCCTTCTTCAATTGAGCTATCTGACTGTATTTGTTGGTTCTACAGGTTCAAGAGTAGACATCACTGAGATTCACATCGCCAGAGAGCACCCGATGCACAAATCCTTGAGCATCCCTGACCAGCAGTGAACCGTCTTCGGCGGGGCCCAGATTCTCTCCCTCCACCCGGCTGCCGTCAGGCCTCTGCCAGGCCATCTGCCGGCCCCGGAAAAGGTCATATTTGTGCCAGCGCTTGAGTACTGAGGAAAAGCCTTGTTGCTCGAACTCCGCTAGAGTGGCTAGCAATGCCATTCTTAATTGAGAATAGAGCCTTTTTCTATCGATGGTTTTACCACCCTCGATTAAAAGAGAGGTCGCTCTATCTCTCAGGTCGGCAGGAATGTCATCAGCTGAAAGGTTGCAGTTGATGCCGATACCGATTACCGCAAACAGTCTTCCTTCACTATCAGTTGACGTCTCAGAGAGGATGCCGCCACATTTTCTGGCACCGATAAAGAGGTCATTGGGCCACTTCAACCCGACATCATTGTGAGAGTAATCATGGAGACAGGTGGCGATGGAGACTCCTGCAGCCAGAGTCAGCCTGGGATAGTGCTCAACAGCGATCTCAGGTCTGACGATATAGGAGCAATAGAGGTTTACTCCCGGCGGCGAGAACCATGCCCGCCCGAGTCTTCCCCTCCCAGCCGTCTGGGCCTCGGCCATCACCCCACTGCCGTGGGAACCACCCTTTTGCCCCAATTCCCTGGCAGCGCGATTGGTTGAATCCGCGGTCTTTAAATGCAGATCTGTAAAGTCCATAAGCAAAAAAGCGCAAAGTTCAAATAGAACTTCGCGCTTAACACAAAATCAAAAGACCAGCCAGGTTTGCAGTCTTACTTCTCCTCGTTTTGAATACGAGTAGGATCTGCATACATGGTGGTGGAACCGGACGACCAGAACATCAGTCGGCCTTCGCGAACGAGTTCGTTGGCAACGTTTTTGATTTTTCTTGGCTTTGAATCAGGATCGCACTTGTAGAAATCCTTGATGTAAAGCTGTGCTTTTGGAGATGTAGAAGCTTTCTTACAAATCGCATCTTTTAGTTCATCATCACTCAGAGGCATTTTCCTTCTCCTTTTTTAATGTGACCAAAAGGGCATCAAAGCCCACCCCGCCGTGGCGAAGTGGGCTCTTAGTCAGCAGAATACCAGTCAATTATTTGATGTGGCTGGTGAACTTAAACTGAGTGGTTGTACGCCAGGTATCGTACGCCAGGCGATAATCATCGATGCTCTTCTCTGTAAATGGGATATCACACTTCTCAAAGAAGCGCTCCCAACTAATCCTTTCGGCCCATTCGCCAACACGCTCGTATTTTCTTGCGTCTTTTGCATAGGCTTTAACGATTTTTCTTATAGCCTCAACAGTTTCCGGCCAACGCGGGGTGTTGTTGGGCAGAAACGGGATAACCAGTTTAGAGAACTTTGGCGCTGAACGTGTGTTAGAAATCTTTCCACCGACCAGAATCGCAATTCCGTCACCTTCCGGATCCGCCAGGGGCATTGCCGGACACATGGTGTAGCAGTTACCGCAGAACATACAGCGCTCTACCGTTACTTTTACGGATTTGATTTCTTCACCGTCTACTTCCGCCTTGGTAGGCTTGACGGCGCCCAGCGGACAGGAAGCAACTGCCAGCGGCAGTTCGCAGACACCGGTGATGCGCTTGTGGTCAATCATCGGCGGCTTGCGATGGATTCCGAGAATAGCGATATCAGAAGCATGAACCGCACCACACATGTTCAGACAGCAGGCCAGGGCAATGCGAACCTGGGCCGGCAAGGTCATGGAGGTGAAGTAGTCGAACAGGTCATCCATAACCGCCTTAACCGGTCCAGAAGCATCGGTTGCCGGGGTGTGGCAATGGATCCAGCCCTGGGTATGAACGATATTGGTAACGCCGGCACCGGTTCCACCTACGGGGAATTTATTGTCGCGGCTGGCCAGATCGTCAAGCAGCGGCTGCACCTTGTCTTTGGCATCAACCATGAATTCGATATTGTTCCTGGTGGTAAAACGCAGCTTTCCGTCGCAATGGGCATCGGCGATGTCACAAATTTCACGGACATGGACGCAGGTTATGAGTCGGGGAGAGCCCACTCGAACCGTGTACACCTCGTCTCCTGTCTCTGATTTGTGCATCAGCACTCCTGGCTGTATAATTTCATGCCAGAGCCATTTACCTTTGTTCTTTTGAATGACAGCCGGCATAAACTGTTCGTAATGTGGCGGACCGAGATCGGTGATGCGGCCTTCCATCGGTTTTTCCGGATTATATCCCATGATAATTCTCCTTTATATAGTTAACTAATTGCAAATAAGTCTAAAACGCCGATTTAGGCAGCGTGCTTTGCACGGAATTCATCGATGTCACGCTCAAAGCCGCCCTCAACCTCTTCCTCAGCCCAGAAAACGTATGGGTTTTCTCGCGGAGTCCTGATCATCTGCGGGATTGGGTCAACGCCCATAACCTTGATAAAGGTGGGCAGACCGACACGCTGAATGGTCTCACCAACGCGTTCACGGTTCTTGCCAACTTCCATCCACCAATCCCAAACTGTCTCGATGAACTCGATCAGTTCTTCATATTCGTTTTCCTTTTCAATCTTCATGAAAGGCACGATCAAGGTGGACATCTGAGCACCATCAAGGATCGGGGCTTTGGCTCCGACAAGAATGGTGGCTCCCTGGTCAGCACCGGGACGCAGTGCCCGCGGCATAACGTTGATGCAATGCATACAACGGGTACATTCCTTGTCGTCGATCTTTAGTTCATCGCCTTCCATCCACATACACTCGGTCGGACAGAGATCGATTACCTCTTTGTTGACGTCAAATGGACCCCAGTCACGGCCGCTGTGCGATCCGCCGTTGGCAGGATAGTTGCCGGCGACGTATTCTTTTACTGCAGCCTGATCGATGCGGATCTCGTCTCTCCAGGTTCCGATAACGGATATGTCGGAGCGGGCAATTGCCGCAACACAATCGTTGGGACAACCGGAGAATTTGAATTTAAATTTATACGGGAAGGCCGGACGATGGATCTCATCCTGATAGTGCAGGGTCAGGTGATAGCAGGTCTCTTGAGTATCGTAACAGGACCATTCACAGCGGGACTGGCCGAGACAGCAGGCCGGGGTACGCAGGTTGGAACCGGAACCGCCAAGATCCTGGCCCATCTCGTGGGTCAAATCCCAGAAGAAAGGCTCGAGATTCTCGGTCCTGGTACCGAGAAGAATTATGTCACCGGTGGAACCGTGAAAGTTGGTTACCGCTGAACCATGTTTCTCCCAGAGATCCATAAGCTTGCGCAGATTTTCAGTCGAATAGTACTTTGATGCCGGCTGAGCCACACGGATGGTGTGAAAATGCTCAACACCCGGGAATCGCTCAGGAACATCCGAGTAACGACCGACAATACCGCCGCCATAACCGAAAACACCAACTATACCGCCATGCTTCCAGTGGGTGATCCGATCCTTGTAAGACAGTTCAAGCTGACCAAGAATGTCGTAGACATCTGGATGGGTCTCGGCCTGTCTCTTCAGGTCGGTAACGAAGCTTGGCCAAGGACCGCTCTCCAGCTGGTCTAACAAGGGTGTTTCATGTTTTGCCATGATTTCCTCCTTTAAATTACTGTTAATACTACAACCCTATCCAAAAAACTCTATATACAGATCACGTATCATGAACAAAAGAACGATCCGGCAATTGCCAGCGGACTCACTCGACTTTTGTCATCTTTCAACTGGCATATCTTGCACAACGAAAGCACAATACACTGAACCGGCGAATAATTATGTAGCAGATGAGGATATTACTATGGGTTCTTTTTGTCAACAAAAAAGCAACCAGTTTCGGCCTTGAAAATGAATAATGATTCACCACTCCGGAGGAGTGCGGTTCCCTTAATTTTCAAGCGCTTCGAGGAATTGTTCTTCGATGGAAGTACCACATTTTTTGTTGCTCTTCATGTGCTCCAGAAAGCGGCCGGCCAGGACCTTGCCAAGTTGTACTCCTTCCTGGTCAAATGAGTTGATATTCCAGCTAAATCCCTGGAACACTATCTTGGCTTCATAGAGGGCAAGCAGGCGGCCCATGTTGCGCGGGTCGAGCTTCCTGCCAATAATCAGCGAACTCGGCCGGTTGCCGCCGAAGCGTTTATTGGGGTTTTCATGCTCCCGGCCCGTCGCCAGAGCGACGACCTGGGCCATCATGTTGGCCAGCAGTTTCTGCTGCGAATTGGTGCCATCCACCGATATATCCTTGCCGTACTGGCTGTCGAGAAAGCCGACAAACTCGGCAGGTACGATTTCGGTGCCCTGATGCAGCAGTTGATAGAAGGCATGCTGGCCGTTGGTCCCCGGTTCCCCCCACACCACCGGACCGGTTTTAATCGAAACGGGTCGTCCGTCCACGGTGATCGATTTGCCGTTGCTTTCCATGTCGCACTGCTGGAGATGGGCGGGAAACCTATGCAGCGCCTGGCTGTATGGTAGAACTGCTAGAGTCGGACAACCCAGGAAATTGTGATTCCAGATTCCGAGCAGAGCCAGCAGCAGGGCCATATTATCAGCAACCTGGTTCGTCTCGCAGGCTTCATCCATCTCGGCCGCGCCCTTCAGAAAGTCTGTCAGTCCTTCGGCTCCGAGTGCAAATCCGAGGCTGACACAGCCGACCATGGAGGTGACGCTGTACCTGCCACCTATATAATCATACATGTAAAAAGAACTTAGATAGTTCTGGGGATTGTCCATCGGGCTGCCTTTTCCGGTAACGGCAACAAAGTGTCGGGCCGGATCGAGACCGGCGCTCTCGAATCTGGATCGCACCAATTCCTCGTTGGTTCGTGTTTCAAGAGTCGAACCACTCTTTGAGACCACCGTAACCAGGGTTTTGGCCGGATCAACGGTGTCCAGTACCTGGGCCGCATCATCGGGATCGACATTGGCGATGAAATGCACCTTGCGGCCTTCCCTATTATACGCCTTCAAGGCCTCATAAATGGCTCTGGGACCCAGATCCGAGCCGCCGATACCGACATTGACCATGGTGGTAAACTTGCCCTGGCGGTCCACCTCGCTGAGAAAGGTTTGCAGTTTCTGAAGCTCTTCGTTCGCCTGTCTGGCAGACACCGGGTCTTTAGGCTCGCTAGCGAAGATGTCCCGGGAGGAAGTGTGCAGCACCTGGCGGTCTTCACTCTCCCAGCCGAATATTTTATTGATTACCGCCCCTCTTCTCATTTCCTTGAAGCGCTCAACCAGGCGATGCTCGTCGACAAACTCCTGGAATGCCTCCAGCACCTTCTTATCCACCCGCTGGGCGGCATAAAAGAGTCGCAGGCCTGCCGAATGGCAGATCATCGAACCGATTCTCCCGTCTTCTTCTAGGGCACCAGGGGCAACAAGATCGTAGGGGGTCTCGGCAAGTTTCAGAAGTTTCTGCCATGATCGGCTCTCGGTCACATCTGTTTTCATAGACAATACTCCCTTGTTAAAATGGTGCGCCGGATTTCACTCTCCATCATTCTTTCTCTATAATCGGGCTCGTTCCTGTACTGGCGAGATAGCGCAGTTCACCGATACAATCTTCATAAGAGTCGCTGCCGTAAACGGCGGAGCCTGCCACGAATATATTGGCCCCTGCGGCAGCGGCCGAGGCAATGGTTTTGGGTCCTATCCCGCCATCAACTTCGATGCCGATCTCGAGCCCCCGGCTGTCGATCATCACTTTGAGCCGCCGGATTTTCTCCAGGGTGGAGGGAATGAATGATTGACCACCAAAACCGGGATTGACCGACATAAGCATCACCAGATCGACATCATCGAGCACGTATTCGAGCGTATCCAGAGGCGTAGCCGGGTTAAGAACGGCCCCCGCCATCAAGCCTTGCTGACGGATATAAGAGAGTGTCCGCTGCAGATGACCGCAGGCCTCTACATGCACGGTGATCCAGTCTGCACCGGCATCAATGAATTGGTCGATGTAGCTGTCTGCATCGCTGATCATCAGGTGGACGTCGAGCGGTTTATTCGTGACCTTCCGCGCCGCCTTTACCACCAGCGGGCCAATGGTGATATTGGGAACGAAGTGCCCGTCCATGACATCCACATGAATTACATCGGCCCCGCCTTTGCCGACTGCCTGAATTTCTTCGCCGAGCCGTGAAAAATCGGCTGACAGGATCGATGGGGCAATCAGTATGTCACTGTTCATAAGAGATCCTCGTTATCGTTGGCATCAACCGTGTCACCGGCTACCGTCTGTTAATTTGCGAACCCTGTCTCCAGGTACAGTTTCAATCAACCCTTCAAGTTCGAGAACCAGCAGTGCTTCATTGAATTGTTCGGGCGGCAGACCCGAGCGCTGAAGCAGGGCTTCCCGGAACTGAGGATACGGTTCGATCATTGACCACAACTCCTCCAATTCCGGCCTCAGTGTCGGCCGGGAGTCGCTGCAATCTTTAACCTGGGCGGTCCTGCAGCCTGGGTCGATGGTCAATTGCTCAACGATGTCAGCAGCAGACACTGCCAGCGAGGCACCCTGCTGAACCAGCCAATGAGTCCCGGCGCTCTTGACTGAATCTACCTGACCGGGCACCGCAAATATGTCGCGGCCCTCCTCAAGACCATACTGTACGGTGATCAATGAACCCGATCTCTGCGAAGCTTCAACCACCACCACAGCCCTGCTCAGACCGGCAATGATCCGGTTGCGGGCCGGGAATCTGTAACCCTCCGGCGGTGTGGTGAGCGGGTATTCGCTGATCAGCAGTCCGAACTCCTTTATCCGCTCAAACAAGCGCTGATTCCCTCTCGGATACACCACATCAAGGCCGCAGCCCAACACACCGGTAGTGGCGCCTTCAGCATCAAGAGCCCCCGCATGCGCCTCTGCATCGATACCCAGAGCCAGCCCCGAGACCACACAGAGTCCGGACCAGGCCAGATCCCGGGCGATAGTCCGGGAAACCCTGCGGCCATAACTGGTTGCCGCCCGTGAGCCTACTATGGCAACCGAGGTCATGTTGAGCAGCGATCTTCTGCCACGCACATATATTACTGGCGGCGGCTGCCCGATATGCTTCAGTAGTTCAGGGTAATCAGATTCGTCTCGAATCAACGCTCTGGCGCCGATCTTGTCCAGTTCTGACAGTTCCCGCTCCGCCCTTCGCCTAAGCCGACCAGTATCGGACAGCTCCGCCAGATACCCGGATCGCAGACTTCCTATCTCCTTTGCCACTGAACCGGGTGCATTTAATACCTCGGTCGGTGAACCGAACCGGTTGATCAGATGGTAAAACAGAGCGGGCCCGGCGCCGTGGACAAAACTCAGGCCTATCCAGTCTCTGATAGTTTCGACACTCGTTGACGCGGGCACGGTGGAGGGAACTTCCTTGCGTATCGATTCGGGTTGTCTTGCTCAGTAAAAAAATTGTCTGAGATGACAGATTGTACCTGATGGTTATGACAAAAGTATCAATCGGTCATGAATACCCTGAGTTCTTCGATACGGGAGGGATGCTTCAGTTTCTGGATTGCCTGGGCTTCGATCTGCCTGATCCGCTCACGGGTAACCGCGAAACATTTCCCTACCTCTTCAAGCGTATGGTCATAATCGACGTCGATTCCATAGCGCATTTTTAGAACCTTCGCTTCCCGCGGCGTCAGGGTGGACATGACCTGATTCAAACACTCACTCAAACTTGCAGTAATGGAAACGTCGTGGGGCCCCGGTCGGTCGTGGTCTTCGATAAAATCGCCGAGAAAGGTTTCGCCGTCATCGCCGATTGGAGTATCGAGCGAAATCGCATCCTTGGCAATTTTCAGGGCGCTCTTCACCTTGCCGACTTCGGTTCCGAGCTGCTGCGCCATCTCCTCCGGACTCGGTTCCCGGTGCTCTTCGATGAGAAACTCCTTCGACACCCTCAACAGCCGATTGATGGTTTCTATCATATGGACCGGCAACCGAATGGTTCTACCCTGGTCGGCAATTCCACGGGTAATCGCCTGCCTGATCCACCAGGTTGCGTAGGTACTGAACTTATAGCCTCGGTGATAATCGAACTTGTCCACCGCCTTCATCAGGCCGATATTGCCTTCCTGGATGAGATCGGAAAACTGCAGCCCCCGGTTGACAAATTTTTTGGATACGGAAATTACCAGTCTGAGGTTGGCCCGCACCAGCGATTCCTTGCCATATCTAGTTATCTCGCGACCGGCCTCGATCTCGGCATGGATAAAATTCAGGGCTTTGCCGTCGAGTCCCGCCTCGACCATGAACTGCCGGTTAACCTGGGCCTCCACGGCCCTGACAAAGGCGGGATCATTCTGCTCGATCAGCGACAGCTTGGCATCTTTCATTACCCTGACCAACACCTGTCTGAAGCGCCGGGATAACTCCTCGATGGCGGTGGCCATGGAACCGATGCATTCCTGACAGATCAGTTTGCCGGAGAACAGCAGTGCGATCTCCCCACCGATGGCCAGGATACGGCCGCGGAGATTATCGTAATGCTCATTCTCATGAGCCTCCGCCAGCTCGCCAATGAGCTTTTCTCTTTTCCTGTCAAGAGCAACGGCGTTCTCGAAGCAACTGATCAGCTTTTCGGTCTCGCTCTTTATCTGGTCCGGTCGGTCTTCGGCGATACCGAGCAACACCTGATAGATTTTGAGGCGGCCCTCCTGAATGTCTGAAATCAGCTCTTGCAGGACAGGCAGTGCCAGTTGAACGGAGAAGACCGCGTTCTGAACACGGAACTTGCCTTCCTCGACCATCTTGGCAAGCTCGAGCTCCTCTTTATGACTCAGCAGCTTCAGGCTGCCCATTTCTCGCAGGTAGATGTTCATCGGATCGGCTGACTGGCCGCTCTCCCTGCCCGAGGATCGGGAAATGCGCCGTCGCCTCCTGTCCCCGCGACGACGATCGGTGAACGGGCCGCCACGCCGGTCATTTTTACTTTTCCTGCGGTCTTCCGGCACCGTTTCAGGCAGCACCTCTGCCTCCTGTTCTTCGGCGTGATAAATTCCGGTCAAATCCCAAAGGTTGTTGTCGTCTTCCTGAATGTAACTTTCTTCATCGGAATCGTACTCTTCCGGGCCATGCTTTTTATATTCATCCGCAGCCATTATCCATACCCTGTATCAATCGAGACCGAACCTGCTGTAATCCAAGCAATTAGACAATCGATTATCCAGTCTGAAATATTTCCATTATTAGAGTATTGAGTCGATAAAATCAATCTATCATCGCATCCGGACCACCGATTTATGGCAACCGATTGGCGGCAACTCAGGGTATTGCGCTAGTCGATGCCGCATCTTCGGGAATCAGGAGTTTTTCAGGTCCCCGTCGACCCTCATCTTTTCCAGCAATAATGCATTCAACAGATTGGCATCCTTCAGACTCTCGGCCTCCCTGATCTTGTGCATCAGCTCTTCTGAGCGTCGTTTCAGTCGCTGACGGTCCAGCCACTTCAAGACCTCGTCGAGCTGGTCGGACGATCCGCTCGCTTCCGGATCATCATCGGCAGACACGTCAGTAAGTATCGAAGCCACCAGAGCCCGTTCCTCGCCGGCTGGCAGCTCACTGAACAGCTCTTCCGGGTCGAGCTCTAAGGCTCCCCTGTCGGCTAACAGTGACTTGAGCTGCAGGCAGATCATCTCACCCGCCGTCCCGGCCAGCACCTGGTCAATATCATAGGCCAGCAATTGATCGAAATAGGGCGGATTTCTGACCATGAAACCGACGACGCTCTTCAAAGCACCGTCCAGTCCCGACTTAGAGCTGGTAATCTGGGGTCGTCGGGTTATTACTGGGTTCTGCTTCGAGGCTCCGGGAGCCGGCGCAAACTCGGCCAGCAAACGATCGCTATCAATACCCAGCACCGAGCCAAAATGGCGTACCATCGTGTCACGCTGCACCGGTGAAACGGCAGCTCCGATCAGAGGGCGCAGTTCCTCGATGATCCTGAACTTGCCGTCCAGTGTTTCTCCATGACGGCTGATGAACTGCTGCAGGGCAAATTCGGGCAGAGGGCCCGCAGCATCGAGGACTTCCGTCAGGCCGGCAACACCAAATTCACCGATGAAGGTATCGGGATCGTGCCCTTCCGGCAACAGGGCGACACGGCCGCTCAGCTGCTCGGCCAGAAAAAGCGGAACCGATCGTTCAGCTGCCTTCATACCGGCCTCATCCCCATCGAACAGCAAAACAACCTCGTCGACCAGCGGCTTGAGCAGTCGAAGTTGCTCTTTCGTCAGTGCCGTGCCCAGCGGTGCCACAGCCAAATCGACGCCCTGTGCCACCAGGGCGAGGAGGTCGAAGTTGCCCTCAACCAAGACAGCTTTTCTCTGCCGGCGAATGGGCTCCCGCTGCTGATAGAGCCCGAACAGCATCCTGCTCTTGTTGTATACCGGACTTTCAGGGGAATTGAGATATTTCGGTTCGCCGTCGCCAAGTATTCGGCCGCCAAACCCGCACACCTGCCCACGGGTATCGGAGATAGGAAAAAGAATCCGATCCCTGAACCGATCATAACTCCTGCTTTTTTCCTTGCTGACCAGCAAACCTATTTCGATACCAATGTTGCGCTCATCATCGCTTAAACGGGAACCGAGAAAATTCCACCCTGCAGACTCTACTGGTGGCACATAGCCGAGTTGGTAGCGCTTTTGTATCTCTTGAGGTATCCGTCTTCGGGCCAGGTATTCGCGGGCCGCTGCAGCCCCCTTATGGTTCATCAGGTAGTCATGGAAGAGCTCCGCCGCCTTGCTGTTCAAACCATACATTTTCTGGCGCCGTTTTTCCTGTTCGATCTCGACCGCTGAACGTTTTTTCTCCGGCAGGTCTACCTGATACCGCTGGGCCAGACTCTTCAGCGCCTCGGGAAAATCCATCTGGTGGTATTCCATCATAAACGAAAACACATCTCCCGACGCCTTGCAGCCAAAACAGTGGTAGAACTGCTGATCCGGATGTACGGTGAATGAAGGGGTTTTTTCCTGATGAAACGGACAGGAGCCCAGGAACCGGAAACCACTGCGTTTGAGATCAACGTGCTCACGGACGATCTCAACGATGTCCGCCCGCTCTTTTACGAGGTTTTTGGCCTCTTCCCATGAATCGGTATTGCGCATTATAAGGCTCGTGGCTCAGGCGACCGGCGCTTTCTCCTGAAAGGCCCGGACTATTTCTAAAAATGATTCGGCTTGCAGACTGGCAGCGCCCAGAAACAATCCGGAAACCCCTTCGATGGAGAGGTAATGATGGTAATTCCTGGTACCGACGCTGCCGCCATAGATAATCGGACGTGTCGGATAGACCTGGGAGATAAAGGAGGCGATTTCTGCTATTTTTTCAGGATTCTGGGGTTCCCGATAACTCGCGGCATCGACTGGTGTGTAGCCGATGATCATGTTGTCGCAATCTATATCTCTCAAGGCAGTGAGCTGGGACATCGCCTTTTTTTCATCGACACAGATAATGGGGGCTATGGAGGCGTCGGCCGCCTCGCTTACCTTGTTGACCGCATCCTGGGCTGTCTCATGAAAATATCGCCTGCGCTCGGAGTGGCCGACGATGGCATAGCGGCAGATCCCTTTCAGCATGTCAGCCGCAGTTGCCCCGGTGTAGCTTCCCAGAGGGAAAGGTGAGACATCCTGGGCTGCCAGCGAGAACTGCTCCAGGGCTGCTTCTTCAAGAATATCGGCGAGCTTGGCCAGGACTATCAGAGGAGGTGCTATCACCACCTCCACATCCTCAACCGGTACATAACCCCGCCTGAAGGTGTCGATCCAGGAACGTGCTTCAGCAATGGACTTAGTACATTTCCAGTTGCCGATAACAAAACGCCGGGTCTTTGAGGTGTCCCGCTTCTTCATAGGGCCCGGCTCCTGTCTATGTCCGTCAGAGAAGTCAGCATGATTTTTGGAGAAGAGAATGCAGCCGATCGGCCAGTGATTCTTCTGATAATGATTTGAAATAGAATGTCTTTCGTCTGGCATGCTCACCGGCTGCCAGAACGATGGTGTTGCATTTCACCTTGAACAGCTCAGCCAGGTAGGCCTTTACCGCCTTGTTGGCCTTGCCGTCGACCGGCGGCGCAGTTACCATAAGTTTCAAGCAGTTTTCATGCTGTCCGCAGCATCTGTTCCTTGAAGAACGCGGTTGGACATACACATCCAGAGTCGGATAGCCATGCTTTGACCTGCCGATAGGGTGCACCTCTATTCGTCGCTTAGATAGGCAATACCGCCGTCTTTCAGTTTGGATCGCAGGATCTCTTCACTCTCCTCGGGATGCGCTTCATCTCCTGGAGGGCTTAAAAGCGTCTCACCGGGCGCCTGATTTTCTTCGAACTCGGACAGTTCGGTGAAATCGATTTTCTGGAACAGATCGTCGTATTCAGACCTGCTGGGACCGGCAGTACCGGTAGAAAATTCGCTGAGCCTGTCCAGGTGCGCATGGAGAAGTTCCCGCAGATCAGTCTGCAGCTGTCGGCGCTGCAAACTGAGATTTTCGATATCCTCTCTGAGCCCTTTCAACTCCTCCGATGCCCGTTCTCGCAGCTGTGCTATTTCCTCTCTAGCGGCGTCTGTGACCTGTTCCGCCTGCCGTCTGCTTTCTTCCATGAACTCATCGGAGTGGTGCCGGGTCTCTGCGATCGTCCTCTGCAACTGCTCTGTTTCAGCCAGCAGTTCTGACTTTTCGGCCTCGATCACCACGATCTTGTTGCGCAGCCCCTCAACGGCGGCCTGGGACATTCTCGATTTACTCTCGGCTTCAGACAGCGCGACCTGAGCACGGCTGAGCTCGGATTTCAGGCTGTCCCGTTCCTGCTGCAGTCCTTCAACCATTTGTCTGAGCCGCTCAAACTCTTCCGCCCGCTTCTCATCACGCTGTTTGGTTTCACCGAGTTCTTCGGTGAGCGTTTCAATTTTCTTCTTGAAGACATCGAGCACATCTTCGAACGATTTCTTGTCATCGGCAGCCAGTTCCAGTTCCTTGTCCTGCTCGCCAATCTTTTTGCTCTGCTGCCTGAGCCGCTCCTGCAGTTCAGCCATCTGCGCAGCCGCAAGTTTAAGAAATTCCGTTACCTCTTCAGGGTCAATCCCCCTGAACCGGGTGGTGAAGGATTTCTGGGTAATTTCCTCGGGAGTCAAAGCCATTTCGGAACTCCACGCTGGTCAGGCGTCATTGTTTATATCAACCCATGCCATGGGCCATCTGCTTTATGGTCGGAACAAGAAAGCTCTGGAGAAACATAATAATAACAATCAGAATAACCGGGGAGAAATCCATTGATCCCATGCTCACCGGTAGATACCTTCTGATCCTGCCCAGCAGCGGTTCGGTTATCTCATAGAGAAAGCGTACAATCGGATTGTAAGGGTCGGCGTTCACCCAGGAAATCACCGCCCGTCCAATAATAACCCACATGTAGGCGGTCAGCAGAAAATCGAGAATGGAGGCTACGGCCATTAGAAAGTTGGAAGCTACAAACATAGAAACCCCATCGCGTTAGGCTATTTTCGTTCCCGGCTCAACCGCTGCGGCCACCGTGGCCAAGGAGAGACGTTCATTGGTGTCACCATCCTTGAATTCAGCCGTGAGTACCATCCCTTCAGAGAGGATTCCCATGAGTTTGGCCGGTTTCAGATTGGCTACGATAATCACCTTTTCGCCCACCAGATCTTCAGGCCTGTGACTTCCAGCAATACCCGAAACGATGGTCCTCTCCTCCGGTGCCAGCACGGTGAGTTTTAGAAGTTTGTTCGATTTCTCTACCCGTTCGGCAGAAATGATCTTTGCTACCCTTAGATCGATGTCCTTGAACTGCTCGAAACTGATCTGCGACTCCGCTTTTTTAGCGCTGTTATCACCTTTTTTCGCTTTCTTGGGACGTTCTTTTCTGTCATCCGACTGTTTTTTAGTGTCGATCCGTGGAAAGAGATTTGCAACCCTGCTCATTCTGGTCCCGGGAATGGACAATCCCCAGGCTCCTCCCTGTTCCAGAGTCTGCATTATTTTGCTGGCAGGATCGATACCCAAGCCGCTCATCATTTTCTCCGCCGTCTGTGGCATCACCGGCTTGAGCAGCAGAGCAAGCAGCCGCAGACTCTCGCCCAGGTTGTAGAGTACGGTGTGCAGCCGGGGCTTCATAGTTTCATCCTTGGCCAAGGACCACGGCTCATTTTGGACGATGTAGCGGTTTGCGGCTCCGACAAATTCCCAGACCGCCTGCAGCCCGAGATGGAACTTAAAATCACCCATATGGACGATATAGGCACTGATCATTTCCTCAGATGCTTTTTGAAGATGATCATCAGCCTCAGCACTGTCAGGTTTGGGCAGGACCAGCTCACAATATTTATCGATCATCGACACCGACCTGCTGAACAGATTGCCGAGATCGTTGGCCAGATCGGCGTTGTTTCTGGCAATTACAGCGGTGCTGTTGAACGAGGCATCGAGCCCGAAAGACATCTCTCGCAGACTGAAATAGCGAAAGGTGTCCACCCCGTAATCCTCAACCAGTTGGGATGGTCTGATCACATTACCTAAACTCTTGGACATTTTGGTCTCGTCAACGTTCCAGTAACCGTGTACGTGAAGCTTCTGGTAGAGCGGCACCCCGGCCGCCATCAGCATGGTGGGCCAATAAATGGCATGCGGCTTGAGAATATCCTTGGCGATGAGATGCTCGGCACCCGCCCAGTAATGCTCAAACTTGCCGCCTTTCGGATAGCCGATACCGGTCAGGTAGTTTATCAACGCATCAAACCAGACATAGGTCACATAATTGTCATCGAAAGGCAGCCTGATACCCCAATTCAGCCTGCTCGTCGGCCGGGAAATACAGAGGTCTTCGAGGGGATCACTCAGAAATGAAAGCACTTCGTTACGGTAGCGTTCGGGGCTGACGAATTGCGGATTGTTTTTGATGTGCTCGATGAGCTGTTCCTGGTACCTGGACATCCTGAAAAAATAGTTTTGTTCAGTGATCTCTTTGGGTTCTACCAGGTGATCAGGACATTTGCCGTCAACCAGCTCACGCTCGATCAGAAACCTTTCACAGCCCGTGCAGTAGAGGCCGCTGTACTCATCGAAATAGATGTCGCCGCCTTCGTAAACGGTCTGCAGGATATGCTTGACCACCGCCACATGATCTTCATCGGTGGTCCTGATAAAACGATCGTAATCGATATCGAGCGGTGGCCAGGTATCCCTGAACATGGCCGAGATCCTGTCCACATATTGGTGCGGCTCAACATCTTCTTTGGCGGCGGCCTCAACTATTTTATCACCGTGTTCATCGGTTCCGGTCTGAAACCTGACGTCGTCGCCTCGAAGTTTGCAGAACCTGCTGTAGGTGTCGGCAACCACAGTCGAGTAGGCGTGTCCCAGATGGGGCTGGGCGTTTACATAATAAATCGGTGTGGTGATATAGGTAGTTTTCTTACTCATGATTGATCAAGCCTTTTTCTCGGGCTTATCTGAGCTCTCGCCAGCACCCTTTTTATCGCTTTTCCTTGGTGCCTTTTCCGCTTTGAGAATTTCCGCCGCCGTCCAATCAGGTTCGACAAGCAGCTTCTCCTCCCCATCACTGCCACTGACGACAATCGCCTGCTGCAGAGGGATCTGTCGTTTCACCCGGAAGATTTCCCCCTCTATCTTCAATCGGCGGCCGACTCGGGGCATTTTTCTGCGTTGGGTCTTGTAGTTGTCATATTCGTAAGTCAGACAACAGAGCAAACGATTGCAGACTCCTGAAATTTTGGTCGGGTTGAGCGGCAGGTCCTGTTCTTTGGCCATCTTGATTGACACAGAATCGAACTTTTTCATAAATGATGAGCAACACAGTTCTCTGCCGCAGACCCCTATTCCGCCAATCATTTTGGTCTCATGTCGGACTCCCACCTGGCGCATCTCTACCCGGGTACGGAACTCCTGGACCAGATCCTTGACCAGGGCTCTGAAGTCAACTCTGGAATCGGCGGTGAAATAGAAGATCATCTTACTGCCGTTGAAAAATTTTTCCACCTTGATCAGTCGCATGATCAACTCATGCTTGTCGATGAGTTTCTGACAGATCTCAAAAGCAGAGTCTTCATGAGCAGCGAGCTTTTTATAACGAATCTCTTCGTCTGATGTGGGCCGCCTTGATATCTCAAAACTTGCCCTGCGGTCCACGTCAGGTTGAGGGTTGGCTGGTGCAAAGCCATAAACGACAGCAGGTTCGAGACCATGGTCGGTCTTGACCATGACCATCTCCTCACGCCGCAGGTTCGGCATCTTCGCCAGGGCCGTAAATTCCTGGCCGTCGTGACGAAACCGCATTCGGTAATAATGAAACTTGGTTTCTTCAGGCTTACTATTCTGTTCTGCGTTCTGCTCACTCATATTTATATCAGCCAATCCTGTCCAATTCGATGCAGACCAAACTGTTTATGGTACTTCAGCCACTGGTTATTGTAAATTAAAAAGGAGGACCTCGGAGACCAGTGTCCGGTTGCAGTTTCTGTCCAGTTGCCGCTGAGCTCTGTCCAACGCCAAAAGCTTCAGTTTCTGGCTCTCAAAATCCGCTCCCTGCTCCGCTGCCGCCAACTGATCTCTCGCCCAGATCCTCAGCAGCCCCAGTACCAGGGGCATATCCTCTTTCAGCGCTGCCAGTCGAGCAGCGGTTTCCAGTACCGGTGTTATCGCGTCCTGGTCGGCGGATAAGTCGGATTCCAGCAAGGCGACGATCGAACGGTAGTGTCCTACCAGTTCTTTTTGCTGCAAAACCAGCGCAGTGCCAGGACTGCCTCCGGCCATTTCGGCCAGCAGCCGGGCTTCTGCATAACCGATTTCCGGCTGATTATGCTCAATCACGCGGCGGCAATCTTCAACCGGCAGCCCATAGAATGTCACGGCCTGACAGCGCGACACGATGGTCGGCAGCAACTCCCTGCTCGACTCTGCGGTAAGAATCAGGAGGTTTCTCTCGGGTGGTTCCTCCAGCGTCTTGAGCAGGCTGTTGGCCGCCTGCGGGGTCATCGTGTGAACGTCCTCGATGATCACTATCCGCATTTCAGACTCGTAGGGAGGGTAAGAGAGCGAGCGGCACAATTCCCTTATCCGATCTATTTTGATGGTACCGTTCTCCGGAGAGACGACGACGACGTCTGGGTGGTTTCCGGAAACAAGCTTTTTGCAGGACGAACAAGCGCCGCAGCCACTGCCGCCCTCCGGGGTAAGACAGTTCAGCCGGGCGGCTGTCAGCAGAGCGGTCAGTTTTTTACCGACCCCGTCCGGCCCGCGAAACAGGTAAGCGTGCGGAATCCTGCCGGAGGCCAAGCTGCGGCTGAGCACCGCTTTGACCTTCTCCTGACCGGCCAGAGAAACAAAGGAGAGATTGTCTCGCATGATTAGAAAAGAGTGTGTTGTCGGGTTAAGCCCAGCCCGCTGTCCTCCGACTGGGCTTCATTGGACTCCTGGGCCTTTGCTGACGGTTTGAGCAGCAGATATCGTTCCAGGCTCCTTTGATAGTCGCTCCAGGCCGGTTCCTCCGATTTTAACTTGCTGCTTAATTGATCGATTAGACTCATCTTGGCGTCCATGTCATCGATGAAACTCAACAGCAGCGCTTCGGCGGTCATTGGCACCACCGGCGACCCAAACTCCTGCTTACCGTGGTGGCTCAACACCAAGTGCTGGAGGTGGGTCAGCAATGGCTTGGGAAAGCCGTCTATCTCTTCTGCAGTTCTGGCGATGAATTCGCTGCCGATCACCACGTGCCCCTTGAGCCTGCCGACATCGGTATAATCAATGACGCCGACCTCGTTTTGGAGCTCCACTGTTTTACCGATATCATGCAGAAGGGCGCCGGCAATCACCAGATCCTTGTCAATACCGCGATAATGATCGGCCAGCAACGAAGCCACCCCGGCCATGGACAGCGAATGCTCGAGCAGTCCTCCCCGGTAGGCGTGATGAATCCCTTTGGCTGCAGGAGCGTGCTGAAAACGAGCGCCCACTTCTGTTTCATTAAAGATCCTGTCCAGCAGCTTTCTGAGGAAGGGGTCCGCTATGTCGTTTAGGCGCCGATCAAGCTCCGATTCCATCGAGGCCGGATTTCTGCTGCTGGCGGCCAGGAAATCACTCATCTCGAGTGACTGCTGCTCCGCGGTTTCGAGGTGGTCCACTTTCAACTGCAACCTGTCGCGGTAGCTCTGGACCGCACCGCGGACTCGAACGACCCCGCCCGGTGCGCAAATTTTTTCAAGTGTTTCGGCGTTGTCCCAGACCGGACCACCGATCTCGCCGCTCTTGTCTGCAAAAACCAGCGACAGATACGGTTTACCCGCACGTGTTTCGGCCAGACGCACCGATTTCACCATAAACAGATCATCTACTTGTTGACCTTCTTCAAGGCTCTGTATGTATCGTTTTTTTTCCATCTATTTAAGCGGATTCCGCTGGCGCGAATATCCGATTATCCTTTTAATTTTTTCCATGTCTTATCCAGCTCGAGCCGGTAAGTCCCGACATATTCGAACGGCGGTTCTGCTCTCCACTCAGATGGGTCAACCAGGGAAAACAGCAGCTCACCGCTTGGTTTTCGATATAGATGATAAGCCTGTCCCACTTTTTTACTGAACCCGCATTGGGCCCGGTGAAGTTCCTGATGCTCCCTGGTTTCTGAAAGGATCCGGCGGGCTTTGGCTCGAAGCTGCTCCATTTGCTCGGCCAGCAGCCGCAACTTGGCAGTAGCCTGCACGGTCAGCATATCGTCGGCCTCACTCACCTGTTTTGCCAGTTCGACCAGTTCGATCGAAGGAGCCAGCCGGCTTACCGGATACGGCGACCGATGACCGGGCTGGCTGACATTTTCACCTTTATATTTTATACCCTTACTCCTATAATCCGGCTGGTGATTAACATTTCACACGTCTCCCCAGATCAGTATTATAGTAACGATTATTACTCAAATCTCACCCAGTTTTTTGGTTGTGGGCCAGGATCGATGACAAAGAAAATCCTCATACGCGGCTGCACCCTGTTAACCGAAGCCGCAGCCCCTTTACGCAACGACCATTTTGTAACCATCGAGGGGCCGTTGGTGTCCTCGCTGGGATCGATGGCCCAATGTCCCGGGACAGATGATTATCTGGTCATCGATGCCCATTCGAATTTAGTGATGCCAGGTCTGGTAAATGGTCATAACCACAGTGCCATGACTCTCTTCCGCGGCTTTGCCGACGACTTGAGCCTGCACAGCTGGCTGCATGACCATATCTTCCCAGCTGAAGCAGCCCACGTCAACCCGGAAATGGTCTACTGGTCTGCCAAACTGGCAGCCGCGGAAATGATCAGCTCCGGCACCACCTGCGTTGCCGACGGTTATTTTTATTCGAACCACGCAGCCCAAGCCTTTTCCGATGCAGGGGTGCGGGCGGTGGTGGGCCACGGTATCGTCGATTTTTCCGTTCCCAGCGTCCCTGATCCAAGCAAAAACATCGAAACCGTCGAAAGCTTTATCGATCACTGGCAGGGCAGAAGCCCGCTGGTCACCCCGGCGGTTTTTGCCCATAGCCCCTATACCTGTTCACCGGCCACTCTGGTTGAGGCCAAACGTCTGGCCGACCGCAAAGGAGTGCGATTCTTTATTCACCTGGCTGAGTCGGAGGAAGAGCAGCAGCAAATTATCGATCCCCGGGGCAGCTCACCGACCAACCACCTCGAAGCCCTTGGCCTGCTGGATCGCAACTGCACCTGCATCCACACCATCTGGCTGGATAACGAGGACATCGCCACCCTGGCCGCCCGTCGGGTCGGCATCGTTACCTGTCCGCAAAGCAATGCCAAACTCGCCTCGGGCATCGCCCCGGTTACCGCTTTGCTCGACCAGGGAGCTACCGTAGGCCTGGGTACCGACGGCTGTGCCTCAAACAACAGCCTCGACCTATTTAGAGAAATGGACATGCTGGCCAAACTTCAGAAACTCTCCAATAAAGACGCTACGGCAATGAGCGCCAAAGAGGTACTGAACTGCGCGACCGACTCCGGAGCTCGAGCAGTCGGCCTCGATTCGATCGGCAGTATAACTCCGGGTATGGCCGCTGATTTAATCCTGCTCGATATCCATCGATCGCACCTGGTGCCCTTCTACAGCCAGGATACACTGGTATACGGGGCAACCGGGAGCGATGTTGACAGTGTCATCATCGACGGCAGACTGGTTATGCACGACAAAAAAATCCTCACATTTGAGGTCGATGAAGTTATCGAAAAAATGAAAATCTTGGCGGAAACCGTAGCACGGGCAGCTTGAAATAACCTAATCACAAGACATTCAACTGGAGTACCAGACAATGAGCAGAGAGATGGTCATATCGGTCATGTCCAAAGACCGCACCGGCATAGTCGCCGACATTACCGGGGCCATATACGAGCTCGGCGGCGATCTGGCTGATCTCAACCAATCCACTCTGGGCGGCTATTTGACCATGATCCTCTTCGCCACCTTCGATGAGGGGGTCAGCCCGGCCATGTTGAGGGAAAAAATCGACGCCATCGACAGCCCAACCACCCTGGATGTGGTGGCCAGGGAGATCACCCCCGCTCCCAGTTCAGAACATTCTGAACTGCCCCGAAAAACCTACATCATGACCACTCAGGGACTGAATCGTAAAGGGCTCGTCTATGGCATCAGTTCTTTCTGTTTCCGACATGATATCAACATCCTCGATCTTGCCACTACCATCATGGCAGATACCTACACGATGGTCCTCCAGCTCGATTTGAGCAGGGTGGAGTCCATCGCCGAGGTCCGCAGTGCTCTGGACACCTATGCCCACGAAGAGGGGCTTCAGGTGGTGCTTCAGCATCATGACCTGTTCAAAGTCACCAATGAGATCCCCTTTTAAACCAGGACAATTTACGATCTGACGATCAAGGAGTTTACATGCTGCGCTCAGACCAGATTCTGGCTACCGTCGAGATGATCCAGAAGGAAAACCTTGATGTCCGCACCGTTACCATGGGTATCAACCTTCTCGACTGCCGGGCTTCCTCCATCGGCCAAACCTGCCGCAACATAGAGGAGCGTATTTCGGAGAGGGCTGGAAAATTCGTTGAAACCTGTAATTTTGTTTCGCGCAAGCTCGGTATACCGGTGGTCAACAAACGCATCTCTATTACCCCGATCTCCCTGGTTGGGGCCGGTTTCAACCGCGATGATTTTGTCGCTCTGGCGAAATCCCTGGATCGGGCCGCCGCCGTCGTAGAGGTCGATATCCTGGGAGGTTTTTCGGCCCAGGTGGAAAAGGGTATGACCAGGACCGATCGGGAATACATTCACAGCTTGCCCGAGGCACTGCGCGAGTCGAAAACAGTGTGCGCCTCAATCAACATTGCCTCCTCTCAGAAAGGCATCAACATGGATGCCCTGGCCATGCTCGGCCCAACCATAAAAGACATAGCCGAACAGACTGCAGACCAAGGCGGTTTCGGGGCAGCCAAGTTCGTGGTCTTCTGCAACCAGCCCGGAGACAACCCCTTTATGGCAGGAGCTATCCACGGTGTCGAAGAGGCGGATACGGTGCTCAATGTCGGCGTCTCCGGCCCGGGGGTAATTGCCCGTTCCCTTGAAAAGCTGATCACTTCTCGACAAAGTGACGAAATCGGTCTCAAGCTCGACGAAATTGCCGAAGAGATCAAACAGACGACCTTTCGTGTGACCCGCTGCGGGGAACTGGTAGGCAGGCAGGTCTCAGATATCTTAGGCGTCAGTTTCGGCGTCGTCGACCTGTCCCTGGCTCCAACTCCCACCGTGGGCGACAGCGTCGGTGAAATCCTTCATATCCTCGGTGTCGACGCCATCGGGGCTCCCGGCTCCACGGCAATTCTGGCCATGCTAAACGATGCGGTGAAAAAGGGTGGTATCTTCGCCTCAAAGACCGTGGGCGGTTTGAGCGGCGCTTTCATTCCAGTGATGGAAGATTCGGTCCTGGCCGAAGCGGTGGGCAAGGGTCATCTCTGCCTGGAAAAACTCGAAGCCATGACCTGCGTCTGTTCGGTCGGCATCGACATGGTGGCCATTCCGGGATCGGTTGACGGCGACACTATTTCAGCCATCATAGCCGATGAAATGGCCCTGGGGATGGTCAACAACAAGACCACTGCGGTAAGACTCATCCCGGTTCCCGGGAAGGAAGTCGGTGATTCAATCAGTTTCGGCGGCCTGTTCGGAGCCAGTCCGATCATGCCGGTTCGCAACGTCGGAAAATCGTCACGTTTCATCGGCTGGGGCGGACGAATTCCAGCTCCGGTGCACAGTTTCAAAAATTAGAAAGCCATCACCCTGAGGCACCTGTCAGAAATCAGTTTACTCACCAACGATCCGGGTCCATTTCCTCTGGCATCTTGGCACTGAAGGAGACAACTTTAGCGCTGAGCGGGTGGCTCAACTCAAGCCGGTGGGAATGAAGACAGTGTCTGGAGAACTGGCGATCACCGAGGCGGCTGCAGCCACCATAGCGAATATCGCCCAACAGCGGATGACCGGCTTCTGAGAGGTGGGCCCGAATCTGGTGAGTCCTGCCGGTGATTAAATCGAGTTCGATCAGGCTGATTTGAGTGGGAATCTCGATTGTTTTCACCACCCGATAATTGGTGATGGCCTTTTTTCCGCCCCAGTCGACCGATTTCACCCTGTTTGAATAGCGATCCCTGATCAGGCTCGAGACATAGGACCCCGTTTCCGGCTCAGGTCTGCCCTCGATCAAGGCCAGATAGCTTTTCTTGGCCGAACGTGACTGCAACTGGCCGGTGAGTGACTTGTGAGCCTGCGGGTGAATAGAGAAGGCTATCACCCCGCTGGTGTCGCGGTCCAGCCGCTGAGCCATGCCTATCTCCAGCCGGCGACCGAATCTACGGTCTCTTTTCAACCACACTTGCAGAGCCTCAAAAAGGGTCCCTTTATAACGGGCAGGAGTGGGCTGGGTTTCAATACCGGCCGGCTTGTTCAGGACAATGAGATAGTTGTCCTGGAAGAGCACATGATCATCGGTAATCCTGAAGGGTTCAAGCGCACCACGGTCACGGTGCATCTCTATCCGCCAGCCCTCGGAAAGGGTTGTACCAGCCTTTCTGACCCGGCGGCCGTCGATCTGGACACCACCGATGTCAATGATTTTTCTGATGAGCGTACGGGATAGATCCGGACTGTGCTCGGCCAGAAATTGATCGAGTCGTCTTCCTACATCGTCGGCGGCACAGACGTAGCGGTTAACCATAATAGTCAGTCGGTAGCAGGGGCGACAAGGTACATGTCATGAATTGGTGAATCTGCGTTTATCTGGTAGTGTGGAAGCATTAAACGATACTATCCCGTTTCTTGAACGAAATTTTGAAAGCCAATTTTGGCACCCATTTTTTGGCACCCATTGCTAGAGTTTTATAATGATCCCTGCCCCCCTGCCACCGGTTCCGAATACCATAAGAGACGAATATGGAGCTCTGGTTTTAGACCTTGACCGCCTTATTGTCACCTTGAGCCAACGCTTGCGAAGCTTCATCAACTGCGCCCCCGGCTGCTCGTCCTGCTGCCGTAAATTTACCGTTTTTGCCATTGGAAGCCACACTTATCGCCGGGTCGCCAAGACCTTCTGTTCGTTCAATCGGCGGTGAAGAGCAGTGCCCTCTGCTGGACGATAACCGTTGCACGATCTACCAGCAGCGACCACTCATTTGCCGCACCCAGGGACTGCCGATCGGCTATGTCGATGAAACAAACGAGCAGATCGAGGTGTCAGCCTGCCCCCTGAATTTTTCAGAAGATCATCCATTTGAATATGACGACCTGCTTCTGCTCGATCCTTTCAACTTTAGACTGGCCGCCCTCAACCGCTCCTACTGCCAGAAAGCAGGGATCGCTGCCGATCTCAGACTGCCGCTGGAATGAGCCGCCGACCTCGTCAATCATCCGCTCTAAAAAGCCCCTCTCCAAAACTCTTTAGGGCCGCATAGACCAGTAAAGGGACGGATGCGATGGAGAAGATGATCAGCCAGGGCCAGCGCTCGTGAAGGAAATGTTTTAGTCCTAAAAACAGGCCGACCAGGGCCAGGCAGAAGAGGCTCAGATACCAGCAGATCCTGATCCCCCTGAAGGGAGGAGGGGGAGAGAGCTCAGCCAGTCGGTAGGCTCCGCTCTGATCACCGCCTGTCACCTTTATACCGTAAAAGAACAGCAGGTGAATCAAGGCCCAGCCGCCAAAGATCGAAAAGGTTACATCGGTGGGCCAATGGGCCCGGGTCATGATCCGGGCAATGGCCATGGTCAGTCCAAAGGCGATCGTGAACAGGAACAGCGCTGCCCCCAGACGTCGATAGCGTTTATCGTAAAGACTGAAAGATAATACATAGACGAGTCCCATCAAAGTAATGGCCGAGGCGGTGTGGCCACTTGGAAAACTTGCTCGATAGGTCCCTTCGTCGAGGAAATATGGTCCCACTTCCCACCATTCGTTAAATGGCCTTGTTCCCCAGAAATATTTCTTGGGCCGCGGCCGTGCCATGGTCCATTTCAGCAATTTGACCATCAAGGTTGAACAACAGAAGGTCGCAACCACCAGAAACTCGAGCCGAAGGCGATTGCGACGCAGCCAGTCCGCCCAACCTGATCTGGCCCTCAGCCTGGCCTGCAGGTTGTTGAGCGCTGGCCTTGTACTGCAGTCCGCATCTATTAGGCTTGAACAGAGATAGAGCAGCAGACATGCGGCGCTGAAGAAGACGATCAGATCTCCGCCGCCAAACATCTCGAGCTCGAACATGGAATCGGACATCAGGTCGACAAACCACTGACTTTTATGTCCGTAGAGCCATGTTGTCAGAGCGATGTCGTACGGGGTGACAAGCGCCATGCAGAAAGCTCCGATCGCTATAACGGCACAAAGTAGTAGAAATTTGACCATTGACGTATCAGGGAAATCCGGGGTAGCCTTCAAATATTTTGTCTTTTAGAACAGGCACCATTAACTGCTTCCAACTAGCGTATTCTCTGCTTCACTGCAACCAAAAAGATGACTCGCAAGGTCGGATCGTCAGCTGCCACCACAGGTGCAATGGGGGGAGGCCAGATCCAAAGGTAGAGTTAATCTCTTGCGCTTCAATTCGTATTTTAATACTTTCTGATCAATTACAAGGTTTATCCTGTCCCGAGTTTCTTCCGGCAACCCCAAAAGGAGCCCTTTGATCACCATAGTCATCCCCTGTTTCAACGAGGCCCATCGGCTGAGTTATGGCCCGTTTGTCTCATTTCTGGACGATGTTTCGGATCTGTGCTTCCTGTTTGTCGATGACGGCTCCACCGATCACACCGCTGAGAAACTCGAGAAGATAAGCTCACTGACCGGATCGAAAAGCTCTGTTTTGAAATTTTCTGAAAACCAGGGCAAGGCTGAGGCGGTAAGGCAGGGCATCCTCAGAGCATTGCCAAAAGAGGTCAGCCATGTCGGCTATTGGGATGGAGATCTTGCCACCCCATTGTCGGAAATCCCGACTTTCATCAATTTCAGCACCGACCCTGCACGGAAAATGATTTTCGGCTCAAGAATCCAACGGCTCGGCGCCGATATCAAGCGCCATTGGTATCGTCACTACCCCGGTCGAATCATTGCCTTCTGGATCAACGCAATCTTAAAACTGCCGGTCCATGATACCCAGTGTGGAGCCAAACTGATCGACGCCAATCTGGCCCGCCAGATCTTTGCCGAGCCGTTCATTTCCTCCTGGCTATTCGATGTTGAGCTGTTTGCCAGAATCATAGCACTGTACGGCAGACAACAGGCCTCACAAATGATCTATGAAATACCGCTGCAGCGCTGGACCGATGTAGGTGATTCCAAGATATCTGCTGGTTATCTTCCCAAGATTCCGGTCGAGCTCTCTAAAATTTACTGGAAATATCGAAAAGAACTGCATTGAAACCGACCATGAACAGAGTACTCACGATTGTCTACCCGGCGGCTCTGCTGCTTGTGTTTTCGCTGCTGTTTTTCACCTCGCTGCACAAACCCACGGTCATCGACTATGACGAAGGCGTCTACGCCGAGGTCTCACGTGCAATGTTCGAGCGGCAGGAGTTCATCATCCCTGAACTCAACGGCGAGGGCTTCTTCGAAAAGCCGCCCATGCTTTACTGGGCGCAGATGCTTGGCTACAAGATATTCGGTGTCAATCCCATGGGAGCGAGGATCTTCAATGGCGTTGCGGCACTTCTCACACTGCTGGTATTTTATTTCGGATCAGCCCATCCTTTGGGAAAACGCAGTGCCTTTCAGGCGACGCTGCTGTTGGGCAGCTCAGTAATTTTTCTCTACCTGGCCCGGGTGGCCATGACCGACATGTTCCTGACCTTCTTTCTGGTCAGCTGTCTGATATTCTCCTGGCACGGTGTTGAGCGTTTCCTGGTAGACAAAGACGGTGCCCCGCTTTTCTGGCTAGGCTGCCTGGCTGCAGGCCTGGCCATGTTGAGCAAGGGCGCGATCGGGGCCCTGTTTCCAATTTTGACCGCACTCATCTATCTGATCTCCATTGGCAAGCCCACACTGCTATTCAGAAGAAACTGGTTGTTGCCCGGCGCCGCCATCCTGATTCTCTCGGGATTTTCCTGGTATCTGCTGCTCGGCTTTTTTCATCCGGATGGCTTCGGGTTCATGAAGGAGCTTTTTATTAAACATCATGTCGGCAGGTTCTCCAACGCCATGGAAGGCCACAGCGGACCGATATTTTACTATCTGGTCATTCTGTTCGTCGGCTTTATGCCGTGGTTCGGCTATCTGCTGCTTGCCTTGCTCCGCTTACCACTGACCACCAAGGGGGACCCTTCGCTCCGTTATCTGAGATTGTTCACCATATTCTCTCTCATCGTCCTGATATTTTTCTCGGTTGCCGCCACCAAGCTACCCAACTACATTCTGCCGGTTCTGCCCGGCTTTGCCCTGCTGGTCACTCAGTTCTTCGAAAAACAGACCCAAAAGGATCAGCCCAGTGGACCCGCTGGCTTCAGCTGGCGTCTGGCCGCCTGGCTCGGGGCACTCCCCGCCTTTGCGCTGGGCTTGATCTGCCTGATGCTGCCTCTTCTTTTTCCGTATCTTGCGGAACTCCTCGGTGAGGACGCCTACAAGGTGCCGGCCCTTTTCGAGCCAGTTAAATTCGGTTTTACCCCCTATCTTGCCGGGCTGCTGTTCATCGTCTCCGCCTTTCTGGTCCTGCGCACAAGCAACTATGTTCCCGCTAAACACTTCGAGTCCCTCCTCCTTTGTGCCTTCATCAACGGCGCCGCCCTCTTTTTCCTCATCATCCCCCTCTACGACCGATTGCTGGACGCCCCGCTGGCCCGGCTGGCCGAAGAGGCGGCCCGCCACACCCCACCACAGGGCAGGATCGTCATGTACGAGATCGACGACCGTCCAAGCGTCAACTTTGTATCGGGCCGGCAGACCATCGATCATGACCGGCGCGACTGGTCGGACCTGAGCAAACTTTTTGCTGGCGACGACATCGAAGTAGGTCTGACCACCGCTTTCTATTTCGAAAGACTGCAGAATCTAGGGCTGAATCCGTTAGAGCTGGCACGAGACGGTGGATTTGTCCTTTTCCACTTGCCATCGCGAGAGACTCCACAACCCTCAAATTAGTCATCCGCATCGGTACTGCTCCAGGGATGAAGGCAATCTTGACACTCCCCCCTTTTTTTGTATAATATTCTACAAAGAACAGAGGAAACCGAATGATAGACGGAATAGATCTCCATATTTTGAATATAATTCAAAACGATGGGAGGATCTCCAATGCCAAACTCGCCCGGCGACTGCAGATGGCTCCCTCGGGTGTGCTTGAGCGAGTGCGCAAGCTTGAACAAAAAGGCATCCTCGAAGGCTATGAAGTACGTCTCAACCCTGCCAAACTCGGCCTGACCGTCACTGCTTTCATCCATATACTGACATCCGATAGTGTTGGTAGCACAAGCGTCGGCGAGAAGCTGGCAGAATTTCCTGAAATCCAAGAGGTCCACTGGATTGCCGGCGATTACAACTATCTTGTCAAGACCAAACTGAAGGATGCCTCAGACCTCCGGGCTCTGCTCAAAAAATGCGGGCAGATCGAAGGCTTGAGTGATACTAGAACAACCCTGGTCCTGGAAACCGTCAAGGAAAGCCAGGCCATTCCCGCAGAGCAACTGACCCGCCATCTGAACCGCGGCGGTGGCTAATCGCTTTCACTTAGAGAGGAGACCATGAGTAAGAACCATCTAGATACCCGCATTGGTGAAAAGAGCAGGGAATTCATGCTCAGCATCAAGGGCGAGGCCCCCTCGGTATTCAACAAGAATTTCTGGACCGGAAAAGTGATGGACTGGTGTATGCGCAATGAGCAGTTCAAGGTCCAGATGTTTCGCTTTGTCGATGTTCTGCCCTACCTCAACACCTCATCCTCTCTGACCAGGCATATCAAGGAGTACTTCACAGCCGATAGCGATGAGATTCCATCGATACTAAAATGGGGCGCCAAGAGCGCCGGTATCGGCGGCAGCCTGACAGGAGCCATTCTCGGACGCACGATACGGGCCAATATCGAAAAAATGGCCCGCTCCTTCATCATCGGAGAAACCACCAAAGAGGCGGTAAAATCGATCCATAAACTGCGCCGGGACGGATTTGCCTTTACCGTCGACATCCTTGGCGAAGCAACGGTGAATGAAGCCGAGGCAGACGCCTACATGCAGCAATACCTTGAGCTGTTCGATGCTCTGGAAGCGGCTCGATTTTCCTGGCATCCACTGGGAGGGGAAGGTGACAAGGACTGGGGCTATGCCCCGCTGATCAATGTCTCGGTGAAACCGTCAGCTCTGTTCTCTCAGGTAGACCCGAAAGATTTCGAAGGCTCGGTGCGGGGCATCATGGCACGCCTGGCGCCCATCTACAGGCGGGTAAAAGAACTCGATGGGTTCATGTGCATCGACATGGAATCATATCACCATAAGAACATAACCCTGGAGCTCTACCGCAGACTGAGGTCCGATCCTGAATTCAAAGATTATCCCGGTCTGCGCCTGGCCCTGCAGTCCTATCTCAGAGATACCGACCAGGATCTTGCGGAACTGCTCGACTGGGCCCGCTCACACGAGCTGCCTATTTCCATTCGTCTGGTTAAGGGAGCCTATTGGGATTATGAAACGGTGATCGCCCGCCAGAACGGCTGGGAAATACCGGTATACACCGTGAAGGCCGAGAGCGATGCCGCCTTCGAGCGACATACCCGGCTGATCCTTGAAAATCACGATATCTGCTCTTACGCCTGCGGCTCCCACAACATCCGCTCTGTAGCCGCTGCCCTGGAAATGGCCCGGCAGATCGGAGTCCCCGAAGACCGTTATGAATTCCAGGTCCTCTACGGGATGGCTGAGCCTGTCCGTAAAGGCTTGCTCAAGGTTGCCAAACGGGTTCGTCTCTACGCTCCCTACGGCGATCTGCTGCCGGGCATGGCCTATCTGGTCAGAAGGCTTCTGGAAAACACCGCCAACGAGTCCTTTCTGCGTCAAACCTTCGTTGAAGAAGCCGATATTGAGGCACTGGTTGAGAATCCACTCGACACGCTTGAAAAACTGGTCCCGGAAGCGGCCGCCCCTGCAGACGCCGTCTCGATTCCGCCATTTCTCAACGAGCCGATGGCCGATTTTACCAGAGCCGAAGTCCGAGACAAATTCGAATCAGCTCTGAGCGGGATCAGAACAAAACTGGGACGACTCTACCCACTTTATATTGGTGGCAAAGAGGTGAGAACCGACGATACACTCGAGTCAGTGAACCCGGCGGAACCGACCGAGGTAATTGGCACCATCTGTCAAGCCGGCACCCCCGAAGTCGATCAGGCCATTGAGGCGGCACGAACAGCTCAGATCTCCTGGGCTGCGCTTGCGGGCTCGGAGCGGGCCGGCTACCTTTTCAAGGCAGCCGATATTGCCCGCCGGCGCATCTATGAACTGTGCGCCTGGCAGATCCTGGAAGTCGGTAAACAATGGGATCAAGCCTACGCCGACGTGGCCGAGGCCATCGATTTTCTCGAATATTACGGCCGTGAAATGATCAGGCTTGACTCGCCCCGGCGGATGGGCCGTGCGCCTGGTGAAGACAATCGGCTCTCCTATCAGGCCAAGGGAATCGCAGCGGTAATTGCGCCCTGGAACTTCCCCCTGGCCATAAGCTGCGGCATGTCGGCCGCCGCCATCGTCGCTGGCAACCCGGTGCTGTTCAAGCCTGCCGGTTCGGCCTCGGTGGTCGGCAACACTTTGCAGGAGATTTTTCTCGAAGCTGGGCTGCCGGACGGCGTCTTCAACTATCTGCCGGGCAGAGGGGCGGTGATCGGCGACTATCTGGTCGAACACCCCGATATTGCCATGATCGCCTTTACCGGTTCGATGGAAACCGGACACAGGATCCTGGCCAGAGCCTCGAAGGTAGGAGATGATCAACCGCAGATCAAGCGGGTCATCGCTGA
Source organism: uncultured Desulfofustis sp. (assembly GCA_905479735.1). GTDB lineage: Bacteria > Desulfobacterota > Desulfobulbia > Desulfobulbales > Desulfocapsaceae > JABDQA01. Next base: position 44,159 of record CAJQNS010000010.1, on the reverse strand, counting down.
ACTGGGGGGCAAGAACGGTATCATCATAGACGATGATGCTGATCTGGACGAAGCGGTCGGACAGGTGATCTACTCGGCCTTCGGTTTCCAGGGACAGAAGTGTTCGGCCTGCTCCCGGGTCATTGTCGTCGAGCCGATCTACGAACGTTTTATCAACCGTCTGGTTGAAGCGGCTCGATCAATCGCCATCGGTCCGGCAGAGAACCCGGCCTATTTTATGGGACCGGTAGTTGATGCGGCGGCTTACAAAAATAACGTTGCCTATGTCGATATTGCCAAACGGGAAGGCCGTCTTCTGCTCAGTCGCGACGTTCCCGATACTGGCTACTACGTTCCGCTTACCATCGTTGAAGGCATTACGCCGGAGCACCGCATCGCCCAGGAGGAGATCTTTGGACCGGTGCTGGCAGTGATGAAAGTGAAAGACTTTGACCAGGCACTGGAGTGGGCCAACGCCACCCGGTTTGCGCTCACCGGAAGCGTATTTTCACGAAGCCCTGAGCATCTCGATCGAGCCCGAAAAACATTTAATGTGGGTAACCTCTATCTCAATCGAGGCTCCACGGGCGCCCTGGTTGAACGGCACCCCTTCGGCGGATTCAAGATGTCCGGCGTCGGCTCAAAGGCCGGTGGACCGGATTACCTGCTCCAGTTCATGGACCCAAAACTGGTCTCGGAAAATACCATGCGGAGGGGGTTTGCACCTATTCAGGACGATGATGACTGGATAGATTAAGCGACGGTGATCGTCAAGACCACTGCATCCTTGATGGTATTGGCCACGATACAGCCGCGCTCGGCGATGAGCGACAATTTCTCGAGCTCCTGCCGATCCGGACCATCGGCGGAAACCACCATTTCGATCTCGGTGAACCGTGGTGGAGTTCCTTCGAGCTGGGCGGTGATCGCCACCCTGAAATCAGTCGCCGTCGATTCACGGACTTTGGCCGCGGCCAGCAGGTTGCTCATAAAGCACCCCCCCAGGCCCATCAGAAAAAGCTCCCCCCCCATCGCTCCTGCATCTTCACCGCCTTTGGATTGCGGTCGGTCGCAGAGAACGGTGTGATTCCGTGCCTGCCCCCTCGAAGTTGACCCCGAGGCCTGCTCCACGCTCACCTTTATTTCCATTTGGGTAATCCGTCGTCGCGAAGGTTATTCTTCATTCTCATCTTCTGCCGACCAGTCGCAGGGCAGCATTTTGAAGGTCCCGGCTTCAATCGGCTCTATAAACTTGACGTGAGCACTGTAATCATTGTGGAGATGATAGCTGACTTTGGTGATCTGACCCTTCAGGTGCAGAGGAGTTTCTTCTTGGCCATCCAAAACCAGAGACAGATCAACCTCTGCAGCCAGCAGCGCTCGAGCCGCTTCCTGTCTGGAACATTTTATATCGAAACAGAGCCCTGACTGGGAGATATCAGACAATGCTCCCTTGAAACGGTTGTCACCGGGGCTGCCGTCTTTTTGCAGAACCACCGCAGCAGCAACACCTGAAATCGGATACCTTTTTGTGGTTCGCCTGTCGAGTTCACTGCTGGCTATCGCTTCAGCGCTTCTTCCATGTTTTCGACAAAATTCAGCCACTTTCTCAGACAGACCGGGGTGATCTTTCTGCCACTGCTCCGCCGCTCCACGGGTCAGACTGAAGAGCTTGGTTTCGGCTTGGGTCGCCGCCGAAAGAGGACAAAGAGAAATCTCGAAAAAGCTTGACTCACCGACCAGATCTCCACGCCCAAGCTGGGCGACTACGATATTTTTGCCTTCTTTGCGATAGAACAGGACCACTTTGCCACTGTCGAGAAAAAAAAGCCTGTTGCTGATCTTACCCTGGACCTGCAGCAGCTTGTTGGTTTTGATCAGGGCCGGTTCCATACTGTAGAACAGACCGTTGGCCTCTTCTTCGGTGAGATCCTCATAAAGGTTGTCCCAGACAGCCAGATGATCCCTGTCCAGCAGCTTGGTCTTCTGTTGTTCGATTATTTCTCCGGTCGAGACAATCAGCTTCAGATTCATCTGATCGTTTTTCATCAGCTGTGCCCGAAGGGTTTCAGCCTCTCTGAAGTTCCCAGCCAGGGCTGCCTTTTTAATTGCGGCCGCCAGATCCTCGCTGCTATTAGTATCACTTCCCGGGCCAGACTCAACCGGGTTGATGTCTTCTCTAGACATGACCTGCTCCTCGGACCACACGTGGTTATGGTTCCTAATCAACTTTTGTCATTATTGCATAAAATCCTGAAATATGTCAAAAACTCAGAAAATCTTCTTATCCCGTACTGGTACTATGATCGTTATCATAAACTCCGCCAAAACCCAGAATTACGCTCCATTGAATGACCTGCCGGTGTCGCAGCCTTCGCTGCTTGACAAAACCCGTGATCTCGTCAGCCGTTGCCAACAAATGAGCAGGGAAGAGATAAGAGCAGTCATGAAGGTCAGCGAGAAAATTGCCGACACCACGTTCTCAAGATTCCAGGACTTTATCTTCCCTCATCATGAGACCTCTTCCAGCCCTGTTCTTTCCACCTTTGCGGGCGACATCTTCTCTGAGATCCGTTACCATAATTATACTCGGGAGGAATTTCTCTATGCCCATGAGCGGCTCAGGATACTTTCCGGACTCTACGGCATTCTGCGCCCTCTCGATCTAATGCAGCTCTACCGTCTTGAAATGGGTTACAAGATGAAGATCGGGGAGGCCGCTAACCTCTATGATTTCTGGTCTGAGGCGGTTACCACTCAATTGAATCAGGATTTGCAGAGCACAGGCAGCTCAATCATCTTGAATTGTGCATCAAAAGAGTATTCCCGCACCGTTCTCCCCCGCCATCTGGACGGCACGATATTGACCCTGACTTTCAAACAAAAAAAGAACGGCAGCGTCAGATCTATTGCCATTTATGCCAAACGGGCCCGGGGTATGTTCGTTGACTGGTTTATCACCAGGCGCATTGCCTCCCGCCGTCAGCTCAAGAAATTCGACCGGAGCGGTTATCATTTTGTTGAGGAGTTATCAAGCGAAACCGAACTGGTGTTTATCACCGACCTTGATTCTTGATCAATTCAAATAATTACCGAACTCAGCCTGGACGCGGGAAAATTTAATCGCAAAACCCAGTCCTTCAAACTTTTCGGTAATCCTTTTCATGGTATTGACTCCAACCACGAGACCGTCCCCGGTGATCAGCGGGCCACCCGAATTTCCTGGATAGATCTCGGCGTTGGTCTGAACGAAATCGCCCCTGCTGTTGGAAACAACGCCAGAAGTAACCGTATTGTTGAGTTTTAGTGGTGAACCGATGGCATAGACATCCTGGCCCAGTTTGAGCTCATCGTCATTCTGGTGACGCAGATAGGGGGTTTTATAACCATCGAGTTTCAATAGGGCGAGATCGTAGTTTTCACTAACCCGGTAGAATATCGCCGACTCTCGACGTCCATCTGCCAGTACCACCTCAAACCTGGTCTGGGCTGCAAGTTTCTGGGAGCTCTGATTATAATCTCGCTGGTTGCGCTTGAACTCCGTCAGCGCCTTCTGGTAGGTTTGCCTTCTGCTTGTATAATCCGAGTTCCACTGGTTTAGATTGCGCTCACGCTGGTTGAGATCTGATTCGACCTCGGCCTTCTGATTTGGGTCAATACGGTTCTGGCTATCCGCCACTGCCTGACTGAAACGTTTTTTGTAGTCGTCTAGTTCCTTCTTGTAATTATCAAGCCGGACTTTTTCCTGATCCAGGCTGCTCTGCAGTTTCTGTAGACGCTGTGCCGATTCATTCATCTTCCCCCTGATCTTCTGATCGGTCGTCCGGCTGCCCCGAACCACATGGCGGTTGGTGACGATCAGGCCGTCATCGCTGACAAAGAATCCCGATCCGTAACCGGCCTCGGTGACGATGGTAACCACTGCAAGATTGGCGGTCTCAATAGGAGTTGACGGGTCGAGTGTTGTGTTGAGGACCTGAATCAGATCATTGCCCTCTGGTGTACCCCGGACGCCGCCATTCTCAGAGTCTTTGACACTGATGTCCGTGGGTTCTGGCAACCGCTTGTACTGGATTTTCTCGACCTCGGAAAGGTCGATGGTGATCGTGCCGCCGAATTGCTGATAACTCAGCCGGGGACCTTCTCTGGTGATCGAATCGGTATGGATGATTCTGCCATCCTTGAGGTGCAGTTCATGGGGTGCTGCGGACATCGGCACAGCCAGGAGCAGCAGAACGGTGCTCAGGGCAACAAGTCGTTTCATTTATGGTGCCACCAATTCCCTTAAATCGTTGCAATCAGAAGCCGCAGACAGCGAGCAAGGAATAGAACAGCAAGACTGCTGCAGCAACAGGTCTACACCAGTATAGCACAGTTGCGCTCAGAGCTTAAAGGATACCCACAAGAGGTCCAGCACCACTATCAAAGCAGGTATTTGATTAGCACGAAGCCGCCGATCAGAAGGATCATGAAAACGATGGAAATAATATTGAAATATCTGTCAATTAACCCTTTCACCGGGGCCCCAAATTTCCAGATAAAGGCGGCAACGAGGAAGAAACGGGCCGAACGTGAGATCAAAGAGGCCACCACAAAGGTTATGAAATTTATCTCAAAGGCGCCTGCGGTGATAGTGAACAATTTGTAAGGCAAAGGTGTAAAGCCGGCCGCTCCCACCGCCCAGGCGTCATATTTCTGGTAAAGATCCTGGACACTCATATATTTGTCTTCTAGTCCGTACCAGCCAATTATCTGTTGTCCCAGCGACTCCATGAACCAGAAACCAAGCCCGTAGCCCAACATCCCGCCAAGTACGGAGCCGGCCGCACAAATCGCTGCGTATTTGAAGGCGCGGGTGGGAGCCGATATGCACATGGCAATGAGAAAAACATCCGGCGGTATTGGGAAAAAAGATGACTCAACAAAGGCAATGAAGAACAGGGTCCAGGCCCCGTAGGGCCCGGCGATCCATTCCATGCAATAGTCATAGAGCCGCTTCAGCGGGCCACCGGCCCTGTCCGTAACGCTATTTCCAGCCATGCTCACCAACCAAGTCGACGAATCGCACTTTCTCTAGCTCCCTTACCTGCACTTCATCTTCTCCTTTCTCAAGCACTTGCAGTGCCTGCAGATGCTGGTCTCCAACCGGGATCACCAGCCGTCCTCCATCACCAAGTTGTTCGACCAGAGGCTCAGGTATCTCCGGCCCCCCGGCTGTAACGATAATCGCATCATAAGGACCGTGCTCGGGCCAGCCCAGAGTACCGTCATCCAATTTGGCGATGATATTAAAATATCTGAGCTGATCGAATACCCTTCGCGACCCGGCCAGCAGCACATTTATGCGCTCCACCGTGTAGACCTGACTGCAGAGTCGGGAAAGAACCGCTGCCTGATACCCAGAGCCGGTGCCTATCTCAAGTACCCGTTCAGACCCGGTAAGCCCCAGCGCCTCGGTCATCAAGGCAACAATGTAAGGTTGGGAGATTGTCTGGCCTGCTGAAATTGGCAGGGGGAAATCACCGTAGGCGCGGGATTGCAGAGCATCATCCACAAAACAATGCCTGGGCACCTCCCGCATGGCATCAATTACCCGCGGGTCTGAAATTCCCCGCGGAATAAGCTGTTCCTGCACCATTCGGTCTCGAATGGTCGCGAATCTGTCGTTCACTGCGCTTGCTCTTGTCCGGGCTTGCCGCCTTCCTGCTCGAACTCGCCGGACTCTGAGGCATTGTACTGGATATCGGAGACAGTCTCACCGTCAAAAATAACGATGATTCGACTGACGCTCTTGGGGCCAAACCATTTCCCCACGTAAAATGTTCGCTGCACGGCACTAAGCTGTTCTTCGTAATAGAGCCAGCGCTCCAGCTCCGATCCGTTTTCCTGCCGTTCATCGGGGTCGCCGAGATAGGTCAAGACATCGGTTTTGGTCGACCTCCCCGGAGTGATCAGGCTGGCATCGGAAGCCAGATGCCTGACCGGCTGGTGGACACAGCCTGACAACAACAGCGCTGCCAGACAGAACAGGACAATACTCTTTGCTACCGCCATAGACGATCTCCGGGAAATTCCTCTGGCCGCACTTTTTGCGCGGAAGTCAAGCCGTGGGGCTGTACCCTGCGGACCGAAAGCCCGAGGCTCAGTGAGCTGATCTGCAAATACACACGCTCTATAGCCTGTAGCAGCGCATTTTTCAACTCTAATATGAGTTGGCGCGGAAGATGGAAAAGCGCCGATTATCCCTTTGCTACAAGGAGATATCTCGGCACTTCAGGTGGCTTGAGACCTGTTGATCTCAGTCGACGGCCTTCTGCAGGATCCGGTAATTGCGCTCAACCATTTCCTGAGGATCCACACTCAGACCGGCTTGAATCATGGCGTTGTCGTAAATCTGTAAAGCAACCTCTGCAGCAAACATTTCATCTGAGTCAATCAACTCTGCCAGCCTGCAAATCAGCGTATTAGCAGTATTGATCTCCAGATTTTTTTTGGAAATTTCCCCGGTCAAACCTTTTTCCATCCGTCCGACGGCCATGACCCGCTCCATCGATGAAGTCATATACCCATCGGGATTGACGATCATTGCCGGGGACTCGACCAGCCGGGATGATATTGACACGTCGGCTACTTTTTCGTTCAAGGTCTTCTTGAGCCAGCTTATCAGTTCTTCACTCTTTTTATCATCAAGCTGCTGAGCACTTTTTTCCTGCTCCTCCTCTTTGGATTCGCTTTTATCTTCAAGGGATAGATCGGCCCGGTCGGCCGAAACGAACTTCTTGCCCTCGTACTCAGCGAGATGACTGAGCACGAAATCGTCAATGGGCTCAGTGGTATAGATGATTTCTATGTCCTTCTTCCTGAACATCTCCACATAGGGGCCAGCTTCGATGGCCGCCCGACTGGAACCGTTTATGTAGTAGATTTCCTCCTGGTCGGGACTCATGCGAAGGAGATACTCGTCAAGACCGACAGGCGTCGATTCTTTCGATTTTGATGACTCAAAACGCAGCAATTTACCAAGCTCGGTTCGATACTCGAAATCACTCGCCACCCCCTCTTTCAGGTAGATGCCGAAGGTCTCCCAGAATTTCAGGTAAGCCTCCTCGTCCTTTTTGGCCTCTTCGGCCAGAAATTTAAGGAACCTTTTGGTAAGCACCCTCCTGATCTTGGCTACCAGAGCATTGTCCTGCAATGCCTGCCGGGAGATATTGAGCGGCAGGTCCTCACTGTCGACGACACCCTTGAGAAACCTGAGCCACTCGGGCAGAATCGATTCCGAGTGCTGGTCGATGAGAATCCGCTGGCAATAGAGATTGACCCCCGGACTGACCCGGCCGAACCCCATGATTTCGAAGTTTTCCTTGGGTACGAACAACAGGGAATTAATAGACAGCGGTGCATCGGTGGAAAAATGAAGCCGGTAGAGAGGATCATCGGCTGCATTGGCAATGAACTTGTAGAACTCGAGGTACTCATCGTCACTGATTTCCGATTTGTTCCTGGCCCACAGAGCTTGAACGGTATTGACCGTATCTCCTTCCAGTTTGATGGGGAACGGGACGAAGGAGGAATACTGCTTGATGATCGATTCCACTTTCCACTTTTTGGCATAATCCTCGCAGCCTTCCTTGAGTGAGATGATTATTTTCGTGCCTCGATGAAGTCCCGGACACTCGCTGATTTCAAACGAACCGGTACCGTCGGAAACCCATTCATGCCCTTCCGTGCCATCCCAGGAGCGACTCTGCACACGCACCTTGGACCCTGCCATAAACGCCGAGTAAAATCCGACCCCGAACTGACCGATGAGGCTGACGTCCTTACGAGCCGCCTCAGCCAGGTCGGCCAGAAAACTGTTGGAACCAGAGTGGGCTATGGTTCCGAGATTGGCGACGAGTTCTTCACCGGTCATACCTATGCCGGTGTCGGTTATGGTCAGTTCCTTGTTCTCCTCATCGAGGTCTATGCTGATCTCCAGCGGTACATGGGAATCGAAGAGATCTTCCTGGTCCCTGGTGAGACTTTCGTGACGATACTTTTCCAGAGCGTCTGCCCCATTTGATATCAGCTCTCGAATGAACACATTGCGCTCGGTGTAGAGCGAATTGATGACGATATCGAGTAGCTTTTTTGTTTCCGCCTGAAATTCGTGGGTTGTTGCTTTGCTCATATTCACCTCTTATTGTACTTACATAACATTACCCGGGTTCCGGCCACCTCGGCTCCACCCGAAATTTTATCCAAAGTCGGCCAACATTTTAACCATGTATGAATCGCTGTCAACCACCGGTTTGAAAGGTTTTGAACCTTATTCATCTAGATCTTTTCGGAGACTCAACAAGTGAAGATTCTGGCGGTGGGCGACATCCACATGGCTGGCCATTGTTTGGACCGGCTGAGCCCGGCCGGGCAGGCAGATGTCCTCCTTTTAAATGGAGATTTAACCAATTTCGGCAGTGCGGCCGACGCTGACCAGGTAGTGCAACATGCCCGAGCGGTAAGTCCTTGTGTTCTGGCCCAGTTTGGCAACCTCGATCGTCCCGAAGTGAATGACTACCTTGAAGCCGCCGGCCTCAACCTGCATAGACAGGCGAGACTGATCAACGATCAGATATGTGTGATCGGGGTCGGAGGGTCCAACCCGACACCATTTTCGACACCATCTGAATTTTCAGAGAAGCGACTTCTCGAGTTCACCAAAAGCGGCTATGATCATGCCCGGTCCCTGCTCGAAACCTCAACAGCGGTTGCAAAAAATAAAATTCCTCTTATTCTGGTCAGCCACACGCCTCCAATCGGCACCAGAGTCGACCGTCTGCACGACGGTACTTCGGTCGGGTCGCAGGCGATCAGAAAATTCATCGAGGACAGCCAGCCCGATCTTTGCGTCTGCGGCCACATCCATGAAGCTGCCGGCTCTGATTATATCGGCCGGACCGCTATCTACAACCCGGGTGCACTGATCAATGGCGGCTGGCTGGAAATCGATATCGTAAACTCGGAGCTTCGAGCCACACTACATGACTCATTTTAAAGATACCATCATCATCGGCGCCGGCCTTACCGGGCTGGTCATTGGCCATAAAATCAACAAGCGTCACCCGGAACACCAAGTTCTTTTACTCGAAAAATCGGCCTCTACCGGCGGCGTTATCAGCTCGTTCAGCGAGAGCGGCTATTTGGCCGAATACGGCCCACACGGCTTTCTGGACAATTGTGCGGAAAGTAGAGAACTGCTCGAGGAAACCGGCCTTGAAGCCGAATGTGTCCGGGCCCCGCTGAAAACCTTTGTCCGTTATGTCTGCATCGATTCAAAATTGATGTTGATACCCCAGTCACCACTAAAAATCATCAAGGCACCACTGATCCCCTGGTCGGACAAACTCAGGGTCGTCAGTGAGTTATTCAAAAAACCTCTGTCAGGAGAACCAACCGTTGCCAAATGGGCGGAATATCGTTTTGGCAGCGCTTTGCTCCCCTATGTCGATGCGGTCTTCACCGGGACCTATGCGGGTGATTACAATGAGCTTAAAATAGATGCGGTGATGCCTGGTCTGCGCCAGATGGAAAAGGAGCACGGCTCGATTATCCGGGGGGCGATCGCCAAGGCCCGACAGGCTCGGAAATCCAGGGGCAAGGGACAGAAACTGCAAATGCCCTCAATGACCAGTTTTCCCGATGGAATGCAGCGGCTGCCCCAGCGCCTGACCGAGCTGCTGGGGCAGGAAAGAATCCGTCTCAATTGCGAGGTCACCACCATTCACCAAAGCCCTCAGGGAGAATGGCTGGTTGAAACGGCGCAGGAAACCTTTCGGGCTGCCAATCTGGTCCTGGCGCTTCCAGTCAATCAAAGCCTTAAACTTCTTAGCACACTCGCTGGCGAACCGCCTCTCAAAAAGATTCCAGAAGCCTGGATCGCCACCGTTGTATTTGGCTTCGGCCAGGCTGCACTACCGCCCGGCTTCGGATACCTGAACCCGGAGCGGGAACAGCGCTTCACCCTGGGTACCTTGTTCTCCTCAAACATGTTCCCCAACCGGGCTCCAGACGGACATGTAGTCTTCGAGACACTGATCGGCGGCAGAAGGCATCCCGAGCGACTCGAACTTGACGATGAAACCCTCATAGAGCAGGCGCTGGCCGATGTCAAAGCGCTGATCGAGCTTCCGGACACACCCCTGTTCAGCAGAGTACTGCGCCCCTCTGGCGGTATTCCTCAACTGGAAAAAGGTTACAGTCGCCTGCTGCACTGGCGAAACGAGCTGGTCCATAAGAACCCCGGACTTTATGTCTGCGGCTTTGGCTGGGAGGGAATCGGTCTCAACGATATGATTAAGAGCGCCTGCCTGATAGGTGATACAATCCTCTCCAAGGAAGTACAAACCCAGGAGCAGGCAGAGGCAAAAAAGATCTATTTCTAGTCAGGATTGTGTCGATCAGAGTCGCTTCAGTTTGTCGCTGAGAAGCTTCAATTGTGAAGCGACTGAGGTATCACGCCTGTTCATGGTGCTGACCACTTTTACCGCATGCATGACGGTAGAGTGATCGCGGTTAAACAGCTTGCCTATGTCGGCAAGGGTCTCTTCCGTATGCTTGCGGCACAAGAACATGGCCACCTGGCGCGGAAAAGCGATGGCCCGTTTTCTTGATCTCGAACGCAGATCGTCAAGGCTAAGCTTGTATTGGGCCGAGACTAGTTCGCTGACAGCCCGGGAGGTCACCTCGGGGGTAGAGCCAGTGAGAAATTTTACCACCTCTTCCACCAGTTTCTCATCGACCTCATTGTTGTTGAGCGCGGCCCGGGCCCCGATGGCGATGATGGTCGACTCGATTCTACGGACATCGCCTTTTACATGCCTGGCCAGATAATCGATAAACACCTGAGAGAGCGCAATATTTTGCTGCTGGGCTTTCCCGCTGATGATCCGCCGTCGGGTTTCCAGGTCTGGTTTCTGAATCGAAGTGACAAGCCCGGAGGACATCCGGGAGATGAAATCATCGTCGATTCCCGTGAGTTCTCTCGGTGCTGTGTTGGCAGTCATGACGACCCGTTTGCCCGACTTGATCAGACAGTCAAGAACTTCGTTCAGCTCTTCTTGGGTCTTGTTCTTGCCGGTCAGGCTTTGCATATCCTCCACCAGCAGAACATCACACTGTTCCTGGTATTTCCGTTTGAACCGGTCCATCGCGTTGGTCTTGATGTTCATGACCATTTCCGAGGCGAACTGCTGGGCAGTCAGATAATGGAGGCGGACCAGTGGCTGGGTCTCGAGGAGTTGATGGGCGATGGCATGGGTCAGATGGGTTTTGCCCAGTCCTGTGCTGCTGTTGATATACAGGCAGGGACCGATGGCGTCATCGAGCAGTGACATCGAGCGGCAGGCCGATTGGGCCAGGATATTGGACTGGCCGACCATGAAATCATCGAAGGTGTAGCGCGGATGAAGAGCGCGCACCGCCGATTTACCCTCCGGAACTGACGGTAATCGCATCTGAACCGGTTGAACGTCGGCAGGCGACAGACCGCAGTCCCTGACCACAACCGTCTTTATCGAAGCATCAATCTCTCCGATTATCCGGCTGATCAAATCGAGATAGTTTTGATTTACGTAAGCACCAAAATAGCGATCGGGGCAGGACAGCACGAGCTTCGAGTCATCCTTGCAGTGCAGATCGAGCGGTTCGATCCAGAGACTGTAAACCGACTCGGATAGTACATCCTGTAACGCTGTTTTCGCTTTTTCCCAGACCATCATCGCACAGAAATTTAATCAATAATCGCTATTTCAGGTCATTTAACCGGAAACGGATATGAAATCATTCAGAGCAGGACTAATCAAAACCCCACCTATCACAAATACACCAACAGGTATCGACATCAGATGTGCTTCTCTCCAAGAACACAACCAAGAAATAAGAATATGTTTGCTGATAAACTCTATTTTAAAATTAAGGTCAAAGACGATTTATCAAGATTTTTCCGAGATGAAGGAGTGTTAACAACACTGCGCCTAAAGACGCAAGGGCGCTGGGATAACAACTCTGCTGGTCGTCAATCTTTTGTTATGAAAGGATTTGAAACCGATCGGGTTTTTCAACGCTATCCTAACATTTTAGAAATATAACGAGCGACTTTTCAACAACTTAATAATAATATTAAATTCAAAATAATGAAAATTTATTACAAATAGATACAAATTACTCTATATTTCTATATCAGATGATGGCTCTCTTACTATTCGCGGGGGTATCCAGCCAAATTCGGCACACAGGTTTTTTTAAAAAATAATTTATTGGGTCTGCCTGACGATTATCAGGCCCGGGCAAAAGTTAACACGTCGACGATCTTGGCGCCATTTTCCTTTAAAATCAAGCTGCACTCAGACACGGTCGTACCAGTAGTGAGGATGTCATCGACCAGACATATCCTGCTGCCGACCAGGTCTGCGTTTGGTCTCGCCCGGATAGTACCGGCGAGGTTTTTTCTCCTTTCAATCCCGTTAAGCTCGCTCTGGGCTGGCGTGTTTTCGACCTTTATAAGTACAGTCGGATCGATTTTCTCCGATTCCTCGGTAAAGAACAAGCGAGCCAGCACCAGGGCCTGGTTCAGGCCCCGCTTTTTAAGGCGGGCAGGAAAAAGCGGTACAGGAATAATGAGGTCATAATCCTCTTTCCTATACCAATCGCCACCTTCATATATCACACTGCGCAGCCCGGGTACTGCCCTAGTGTCAGCTTTGAACTTAAGTTGGTGCAACAGGGTGCGTACCGGGTCACGATAATAAACCAGGGATCGGGCCGAATCAAATGTTGGCAGACACCGCAGACAACCATGACAGAACCGATCTTCGCCGCCACCATCACTGCTCAAGCCAATTCCACAGACAGGGCATAATGGGGAGCTTATAAATACCACCCGAGCCGCGCATAAGGAGCAGAAGTTCCGGTTTCTCTGCATGGGAATCGGATCACCGCAGCCACAACATCTGGGCGGAAACAGAATTAGCATCAGGTTTGCCCAGATCTGATCTAGCATATGATTTCTCCCTCCATTCATACCGCGCGCTCCGTCACTGTCAGCGTTGTCAATTCGTCAACCCGCACGCCAAATAGTGTGGAATTCTCAGCTATCGTTTATGACTTAGCTGGACGTCCCCCGCGTTGCATTTTTCAGCAAACATGGCATAATGTTTTTTTTCAGGTTCTCTTTTATATTTTCATTTGATTATCAAGCTGATATTGCTGAAAATCGTTTACTGCGAAAGGAACAGCACATGACCGCACCCAGAAATTTCTCGAGGATTTATCCATCCGCATATCGTCTCTTTCTCTCCGCTGCTGTTTGCTGTTGGGTAATGGCCTTCTTTGTGGCTGCACCTGCCTCAGCAGTCGATCAGAACACCGCCTTTCTGCCCTTTCAGATCATTGCCCAGAGCGTTGACGAGAGCCTAACCGCAAAGGTTGACGACAACCTTACCAAGGTACTGCTGCGCAATGATTTTCAGATGCTGGACCGGGCCCTCGCAGAAGATCTGGTGGATTACGATAAATGGCCACCCGGAACCGAGGCTCTTGACTCAATTGCTAAAGCCACAGGTTTAGACAGTGTTGCCGCCGGGTCAGTCACTATCATCGGCAGTCAGATAAGTATCGATGTCAAAGTCTACGATGTGCTCGACCCGGAAAATCCCAAATATTTCTACAAAGAAGCCGGATCGATTGCGGAACTCGGACTGATTATCGATCAGGTGATGGACGAGGTCATCACCTATGCGGAACGAGACCAGTTCATCGGGGTCATTGCCCCTGACGGCAATACTCGCATCGACTCCGGAGCGATCCTCAGAAAGATCCAGTCCAAAGTCGGTGATGTTTACGACCCTGCAATCTTGCGCGATGACCTTAAAGCCATCTACACGATGGGTTATTTCGATGACGTTCAGATCGACGTCAAAGATGGTGACAGCGGCAAAATAGTAACTTTCAGAGTTGTCGAAAAACCGGCTATTTCTTCAATCAGTTACTCGGGTATCGATGAACTGGATGACGACGATGTCACAGAAGTAGTCGGCATAAAGGAAAATTCGATTCTCAACCCGGCCCGGGTCAACGAGGCGGCGGCGGCAATAATGACGTTGTATAAGTCGAAAGGTTATTACAATACAACCGTCACCCCCAATATCAGTTACCCAACTCCCGAGACCGCTGCCGTTCGTTTCGTTATTGAAGAAGGAGAGAAGATCTACATCAAGGAGATCGGTTTCGAGGGCAACAGCAGTTTTGACAGTGGCGATCTCGAGGATGTCATTGAAACTTCGACCAAAGGGTTCCTCTCCTGGCTGACCGAATCGGGGCTGCTCAACCGGGATTTGCTTGAACAGGATTCAGCCAGAATTGTCGCCTTCTACAACAACAACGGCTATCTTGAGGCCAAGGTCGGCGAACCGATAATTACTCAGGAAGAGGAATGGCTTTATGTAAAATTTATAATTGAGGAAGGTCCCCGCTTCAAGGTAGGCACCGTTAGCCTCGAGGGTGATCTCATTGCCGACAAGGAAGTTTTCCTGGATATGCTTGCTATTCGAAGCGAAGAATATTTGAGCCGCAAAACTCTGCGCGACGACATCTTGAGGCTCCAGGATTACTATGCCGAACAGGGTTATGCCTTTGCCGAAGTCCGACCCATGATGGACATATCCGAGTCGGGCTCACGGGTCGACATCTCGCTCAGTATCGAACGGGGTGATCTAGTCTATATCAACAGAATCGCCATTCGAGGCAATACCAGAACCCGTGACAATGTAATCCGGCGCGAACTGGAGATTGCCGAGGGCGGTGTCTTCAATACCAAAGGAATAAGGGACAGTTCCAGAAATTTGCAGCGAGTCGATTTTTTCGAAGAGGTCAACATAACACCTGATCCGGCGCTGGACCCCTCCAAGATGAATGTCACGGTCGATGTCAAAGAAAAAAGTACCGGCCAGTTCAGTATCGGTGCAGGCTATTCTTCGGTGGACAGCGTTATCCTGATGGGCGAGATATCCGAGAACAACTTTCTGGGCATGGGCCACCGATTATCGTTGGCCGCTAACATCGGCGGCAAGAGCAGCAGGTTTAATTTGAGTTGGACCAACCCCAGAATCAACGATTCTAAGGTATCAACAGGTGTAGATCTGTTTAACTGGACCCGGGAATTTGATGATTATACCAAGGATTCCAAAGGTGGCGCCATCCGCTTCGGCCATCCTCTCTGGGAAAAGTGGCGTATGTTTGAGGCATACAGTTATACCGATACCGAGTTGACCGACGTGGCCGATGATGCTTCCTTTATTATCAGGGAATCTCAGAATGTGCCCGTTACCTCTGCGGTCAAAGTCTCCTTCGTCAGAGACTCCAGAGATCGTCTCTACGGCGCCACTGAAGGTTCGAGAAATTCGTTGTCCGTCAAATACGCCGGTGGACCACTTGGCGGTGATTCCCAGTTTACCAAAGGCGAAGTCAATTCGAGCTGGTATTTTCCAATCGTCTACGGCACGGTCTTTCATGTCCTTGGTGCTGCCGGCCAGGCCTGGGAAAATGAGACCGGAAAACTGCCGGTCTACGAACGCTTCTATCTGGGCGGCATCAATACAATCAGAGGGCACGAATTCGGTAAGGTCAGTCCGATCGATCCGCTTACCGGAGACCGGGTCGGCGGTGATCAGATGTGGTATGTCAATACTGAAATCGTGGTGCCTCTTCTCAAGGATCAGGGCTTTTACGGGGTGATCTTTCTGGATGCCGGCGACTCCATTGCCACAGAAGTCGATTGGGACAGCGCCGACGTTGCCGTCGGCACCGGTCTTGAGATTCGCTGGCTTTCCCCGATGGGGCCTCTGCGGTTGGTCTGGGGTTACAATCCCGATCCGCTGGAGGATGAAGACACAAGTGTTTGGGATTTCAGCATTGGAGGGTCGTTCTGATACGGATTCCCCGAATTATTCAACATCAGGTGCCGGCTGCATTACTGCAGCCGGCGCTTTTTTTTCATGACCTTACTCTCACCATTACTTAACCAGGACGCCCGTATCATCAGCGGTCTGCGAGGATCTGCGGTTGCCTGGTTCTGTGCAACCAGCGCTCCCGACAGGCCTGTCTGCTGCATCGTACCTGACGAACAGATGACAGATGGACTGGAGCGCGATCTTATGTTGTTTGCAGACCGTCCGGTCATCTCCTATCCTGGTTATGAGATACCTCCCTATACACCGCTTTCCCCTGACCAGCACACAACAGCCTCAAGGATTTCAACCCTGTTTCACCTGACCCAGAGCAACGATCCATTTATCCTGGTCATTTCCATAGAAGCACTGTTGCGCCGGGTCATGGGCAAAACGGTACTGCAGAATCAGGCGGAGCTGATTATGGAGGGTGAGGAATGTGACCTCTCCGATCTGCAGACTTCTCTTGTCACCATGGGCTATGAATCGGTGTCTCTGGTGAAAAGCTATGGTGATTTCTCAGTCAGAGGTGGGGTCGTCGATATCTATCCACCTCCTTTTTATCTTCCTGACGGGTCACTTCTGGACAGTCCCATCCGACTCGATTTTTTTGGAGATTTCATCGAGTCCATTAAACCTTTCGACCCTCTCAACCAGCGTTCGCAGGGCCGATGTGAGGAAGCGGTGATCCTACCGGTCAGTGACGCGCTGCTGCCGGTTGATGATGAGTCCGGTTTACGCAAGCTCAGCAACCAGTGGCTTGAGCTGTCGGAGAACAGCGGCTGGTCGTCTGAAAAATCTCACGAACTGGCTGAGCGGATCAGAAGCGGTCGTCGCTTCGCCGGTATCGAATTTTTCCTGCCCCTTTTCTGTGGAGCCGAAACAAGCGCCACTGTACTTGATTTTTTACCCGACAACAGTGGTCTGCTGATTATCGAACCGGAGGCGATAAGCGGCCAGGCCAAACTCATACACGAACGAATCGCGGCCAATTATGCAAGCGGTGTTGAAAACAGACAGCCATGTCTTCCCCCCGATGATCTTTTTGTGATGGAAGATCAGCTGAGCGGCTATCTGGAAAAATTCGAGCAGTTTGGGATCACCGATTTTTCCGCCGATGAAGGGACAGCCCTGTCCGTCAGGACGAGCAACCATCAACTGCTTAAACAGGAAATAGCCTATAGCAGAAAGCAGCACGGTCTGCTCAAGGTTCTCGCCTCCAATATAGACAACTGGCTCGAACGATCAGACTTGGTGGTGATCTGCTGCCGCTCGGCCCAACGCTGTAAAAATCTGGCTGAGCTATTGAGCAGATTCGATTTCTCATTTGAGCTGCTTACCCCGCCGCTTGATCTGGATCGCTTGGAACCGCAGGAGGGGCGTTGCATTTATCTCTGCGAATACCCGCTTCAAAGCGGCTTCAGTCTGGAAGAGAAACGGCTGCATCTGATCTCGGAAAGCGAACTGTTCGGCGAGAGAAGAATCGGTTACAAGAAACGAACCCAAAAGGCTGTCGGCGAACCGATTTCTTTTGCCCAGCTGCAACAGGGAGATGTAGTCGTTCACCGGGAGCATGGCCTGGGCATCTACCGTGGTCTGGAGACCATCGAGCTGCAGCGGATCACCAACGATTATCTCCTGCTCGAATACCGCGACGGCGACAAACTTTATGTACCGGTTGACCGTCTCAACCTTGTCAGCCGCTATGAAGGGCTCTCCGATAAAGTGCCCAAAATCGACAGACTCGGCAGCCAGTCCTGGAAGACCACCAAACAGAAAGTGTCCGACGAGGTCTGGAAAGTGGCCCAGGAGCTCCTCGACATCTACGCCCAGAGAGAGATTCGCAGCGGCAGGGCATTCTCGCCTCCGGGAGAATTTTTCAAGGAACTTGAAGAATCATTTTCATACGATGAGACCCCAGGTCAATACCAGGCCATCAACGATACCATCACCGACCTCACCACTGCCCAGCCTATGGACAGACTGATCTGCGGTGACGTTGGCTATGGAAAAACTGAAGTGGCTGTCAGGGCCGCCTTCAAGGTTGTCGAGGACTCATGTCAGGTTGCCATCCTGGTACCGACCACGGTGCTGGCGGAACAACATGTCAAGACTTTCAGGGAACGGCTCAAAGACTTCCCGGTCAGGATCGCCTGTCTCAACCGTTTCAGATCCCAGAAGGAACAGAAAGAGATCATCGCCGGCTTGACAGATTCATCGATCGATATCGTTATCGGTACCCACCGACTGCTCTCCAATGACGTTCGCTTTGGCAACCTCGGGCTGCTGATCATTGATGAAGAACACCGCTTCGGTGTTGCCCACAAAGAGAAAATCAAACGGATAAAGGCCGAAGTAGATGTGTTGACCCTGACCGCAACCCCGATCCCCAGAACCTTGCAGCTCTCACTACTCGGTATTCGTGATCTTTCCGTAATTTCCACTCCGCCTGAGCACCGGCGGCCGGTTAAAACATTTGTGGCCCGCTACGACGACCTGGTTATCAAAGAGGCGGTCAATCGTGAGCTCTTGAGGGGCGGTCAGGTTTTTGTCGTCCACAACAGGGTCAAATCAATTCACCGGATGGCCCAGACCGTACAAAAACTCGCGCCCCAGGCCCGAATTGCAGCAGCCCACGGTCAGATGGCCGGCAAAGAACTCGAGGATATCATGGTGGCCTTCGTCAACAATAAAATCGACGTGTTGATCAGCACCACCATTATCGAATCGGGGCTCGACATTCCCAGCGCCAACACCATCATCATCAACAGAGCCGACCGTCTCGGGCTGGCCGAGATATACCAGCTGCGCGGCCGGGTGGGTCGCAGCTCAACCCAGTCGTTCGCCTATCTGCTGGTCCCTTCTGTCGATCATCTCTCCAAGGATTCGAGGGAGCGGCTCAAGGCGCTGATGGAATATAATGAGTTGGGCGGCGGCTTTAAACTGGCCATGTCCGATCTGCAGATACGAGGTGGGGGAAATCTCCTCGGCGTTTCGCAAAGCGGCCACATCGCTGCCATCGGTTACGATCTCTATCTCGATCTGCTCCAAAAAACAGTCTCCGATCTCAAGGCGCAAAAAAGCGGCGACGGCCCCGCCGGCCTGTCCGACGATATCGATCCAGAGATCCATCTCAAGGTTTCGGCCTATATACCTGAAAGCTACATCGCCGATATCGAACAGCGTTATATCATGTACCGGCGCATAGCCCAACAGAGCCATAACAGTGTTGAGGAAAGTGCAGACCTGCGCGCAGAACTGACAGACCGCTACGGTACACTGCCCGATGAAGTGATTAATCTTTTCGAGGTAGTAGCCATCAAAAAAGCATTGATTCCACTGAGAATCGAAAAACTTGAGAGGGGACCAGGCAATCTGGTTTTTTCTTTCATGACCGATACTCCCGTCAAACCGGAACTAATGCTGCCACTGGTGGCTGGAAACTCCAGCACACTGCGTTTGACACCGGATGGACGGTTGATCGTGGCGGCGGACCAGGAAACTGACACCAAGCTTTTTGAGAAGATTGAACGGATAATCGCCCAATTTCACAAGCTGACCGAAGAACATGTACAATAAAGAATTGAATCCCCCTCTGAGGTGGCAGCAAATCAGCACCGTGCTGCTCGATATGGACGGCACCTTACTGGACAAATATTATGATGATTATTTTTGGGAGCAGTTTCTCCCGCTGGTCTATGGAAAACAGAAGGGCCTCAACGAAAAAGCGGCCCAAGAGGAGCTCTTTCATCGTTATCGATCGGTCGAGAAAACCCTGATGTGGACGGACTTGAATTACTGGTCAAAAGAACTCGAGCTCGATATTGTCGGTCTGAAAAAACAGGTTGATCATTTGATCAGCGTAAATCCACACGTCATTGACTTTCTCCAGTTTCTCCAAAGCCAGTCCAAATCAGTCTATCTGGTAACCGCTGCCCACCGCTCTGCGCTGGATATAAAAATGAACAAGGTTGATCTGCGAAACTACTTCCAAGATTTGATCTGTGCCGAGGAACTGGGCAGACCCAAAGAGGATGCCCAGTTCTGGGGCATCCTTGAAGAAAAACTTGGCTTCGAGCGGGATCACACCCTGTTCGTTGACGACAATGTCAATGTCCTCAGAGCGGCCCGCAGCCACGGTATCAGATATTTGCTGCATATCGCCAAGCCAAGCTCTCGGCAACCGACCAGCTACTGTGACGAGTTCACCTCAGTAGGCGCCTTTGACGAGTTGCTAACTCCGTTTGCGGATTCCATCGGTGCCAGGAAAAACTGATCTAAGATCGATTTTTCCTGCTCTTTTGAAGAGAAGTGATTGGCATAACAAACTGGTTTTTCTGTCATTCGTATAAGTACACACTGCTAGATTGAGGTTTTCATCAATCTGTTCCGAAACCTTACAAGAACTGAGGCACAGTCCTGCTCTCCTGACCTATCAACAGACCAGAACAATGTTCTTTTTTTTTCATAGATCACTTGTATTACAGAACTTTTCCAACAATCACACCGTGGTAATTGTTTTTTGCCCAAAGACTTGAAGTCCTTGTAAATATTTAGTATATGTGGTTGGGTCATAGCGATTTTTTTACTGATCAGGAGGCCTGTAACGGATGTAACAAGCGTTAAAACCATCACAACCCACTAACCTTAATATGAGGTGGAACATGGCGAATTATAAAGACGTCTTTGCAAAAAGTGTTGAAAACCCGGAAGGATTCTGGGCTGAAGCTGCAGAAGGAATCGACTGGTACCAGAAATGGGACAAAGTGCTCGACGATTCCAATCCTCCCTTTTACCGCTGGTTTCCCGGCGCCAAAATGAACACTTGCTACAATGCGATCGATCGCCATGTTGAGGGCGGCCGAGGGGACCAGGTCGCCATCATCCACGACAGTCCGGTTACCGACACCATTACCAAGGTAACCTATAAGGAACTTCAGCAAAAAGTGGCCCAACTTGCCGGGGCCCTGCAGTCAATCGGCATCACCAAAGGCGATACGGTCATCATCTACATGCCGATGATTCTTGAGGCAGCCTATGCGATGCTCGCCTGTGCCAGACTTGGAGCTATCCATTCAGTGGTTTTCGGCGGTTTCGCTGCCAACGAGCTGGCCATCAGGATCAACCACGCTGAACCCAAAATTATCATCACCGCCTCTGGAGCCATCGAAGGCGCCAAGACACTGGCCTACAAACCCATCGTCGACGAAGCCATTGAAATCGCCGACCACAAAATTGAAAAAGTCGTACTCTTTCAGCGCCCGTTTCTGCAATCTGATATGCAGGAAGGTCGCGATCTAGACTGGAGCGATTTCGTTTCCGACGCTCCTCTGGCCGACTGCGTTCCGGTCGAGGCCACCGATCCACTTTACATTCTTTACACTTCCGGTACCACCGGCATGCCCAAAGGAGTCATTCGCGACAACGGCGGCCATGCGGTGTCGCTGCACTGGAGTATGAAGGCAATTTACGACATTGATGCCGGCGATGTGTGGTGGTCGGCCTCCGACGTCGGCTGGGTGGTCGGTCACTCCTATATCGTCTACGGTCCATTGCTCAAAGGAGCAACTACGGTTTTCTATGAAGGTAAACCCATTGGCACCCCGGATGCCGGAGCGTTCTGGCGCCTCATCTCAGAACACCAGGTCAAATCGCTGTTCACCGCCCCTACCGCCTTCCGGGCCATTAAGAAGGAAGATCCTGACGGCGTATTTATCGGCAAGTATGACATTTCCTGCTTCGAGTGTCTTTACCTGGCTGGCGAACGGCTCGATCCAGACACCTATTTCTGGGCTTCAAACCTGCTCAAAGTACCGGTCATCGATCACTGGTGGCAGACTGAAACCGGTTGGGCAATCGTTGCCAACTGCCGCGGTATCGAAGAGCTGCCGGTCAAGGCGGGGTCACCGACCACGGCAGTGCCAGGCTACAACGTCATGGTCCTCGATGACGAGGGCAATGAAGTTGGTCCCAACACCGAAGGCAATATCGTTATTAAACTACCGTTGCCGCCGGGAACCCTGCCCACTCTATGGAAGAACGAAAAACGGTTTATCGAATCCTACATGTCCACCTTTCCCGGCTACTACGAAACCAGTGACGGCGGATATATTGACGAGGACGACTATGTCTATGTCATGGGCCGTATGGACGATGTCA
Source organism: uncultured Desulfofustis sp. (assembly GCA_905479735.1). Lineage (GTDB taxonomy): Bacteria > Desulfobacterota > Desulfobulbia > Desulfobulbales > Desulfocapsaceae > JABDQA01. The sequence goes on along the minus strand of CAJQNS010000010.1, from coordinate 22,038 downwards.
TCAACATCGCTGGCCACCGCCTCTCCACCGGGGCCATGGAAGAGGTTATCGCCACCCATCCCGATATCGCCGAGTGCGCTGTCATCGGTACCGATGATCAACTCAAAGGGCAGTTGCCTGTTGGCCTCTTCGTCCTCAAATCTGGCGTGGACAGGGACGTGGAGGAAATCCAGACCGAACTGGTCAAGATGGTAAGAGAAAAAATCGGCGCTATTGCCTGCTTCCGCGAGTCCAGTTGCGTGGCAAGGCTGCCGAAAACCAGGTCGGGCAAGATTCTGCGCGGAACCATGCGCTCAATTGCCGCCGGCAAGGAATACCGCATGCCCTCCACCATCGACGACCCGACGATTCTCGATGAAATTACCGAATCTTTGAACGAAATGGGATACCCACCCAAATAATCGATCTTTTCCAACCAGAAGACGGCCCGGTCTCTTCAGCGGGGCCGTCTTCTGATCCACCGATGATTCCACACGACAACAATTGACAAGACTGGTCTTGTCTTCTGAACATCAAGGAGTGTGTTACTGCCATGAAAATCCATGAATACCAGGCAAAGGAACTATTCAGATCGTATGACATTCCCGTGCCGGCCGGAGTCTTATGCGAAGCACCGGAGGCCATAGACCAGGCGGTCGAGCAGCTGGGGCTGCCACTGGCAGTCAAGGCCCAGGTTCATGCCGGAGGCCGCGGCAAGGGCGGTGGAGTCCGGGTAGCTCGAACTCCTGAAGAAGCAAGAGAAGCGGCAGAGGCAATTCTTGGTATGAAACTCGTCACTCTGCAGACTGGAGCAGAAGGCAGAACTGTTAACAAAGTGCTGGCCGAGGAAGGCGTATCTATCAAAAACGAGCTTTATCTCTCTTTTATCGTCAATCGAGATGACGCCACCGTCACCATCATGGCCAGCCGGGACGGAGGCATGGATATCGAAGAAGTTGCCGCCGCCACACCCGAGCGCATCATAAAGGTCGGCATCAACCCGCTGCTTGGCATCCAGGGTTATCATGTTCGCCTTGTCTGTCTGGGATTGGCACTCGAACCTGCGGTTGCCAAGAAATGCGGGGCGATGTTGAGAAATCTCTACCGGCTCTTCACCAATGCCGACTGTTCTCTGCTGGAAATAAACCCTTTAATCATCACCGAAGAAGACGAAATAATCGCCCTGGACGCCAAAATCGATATCGACTCCAATGCGCTTTACCGGCACAAGGACATCGCTGCTATGCGGGATCCGCTCGAAGAGGACCCCAACGAACTTGAGGCGGCCAAATACGACCTGAACTACATCAAACTCGATGGAACCATTGGCAACATGGTAAACGGTGCCGGACTGGCCATGGCCACCATGGATATCATCAAGCAGGCAGGGGCGGAGCCGGCAAATTTCCTTGATGTAGGCGGCGGCGCCGATGCCGAGAAAGTCGAAAACGGTTTTCGAATCATCCTCAGCGACCCCAATGTCAAAGGCATATTGATCAACATTTTCGGCGGCATTTTACGCTGCGATGTGCTTGCCCAGGGCGTGGTTCAAGCCGCCCAGTCGATTGGTCTCGAGGTTCCCGTGGTGGTCCGAATGGAAGGTACCAACGTCGAAGAAGGACGCAGGATTCTAGCCGATTCGGGGCTGGATCTGATCAACGCGGTGACCCTCTCAGACGCCGCAGAGAAGGTGGCCGCCATCAGCGGCAGCTAAAAGGTTAATCATGGGTAGGGGCTTTATCCAGACGCTGATCCTGCTGGTTGTGCTGGGCTTCCCTGGTCTGCCAATTATGGCTGAGACCGGAAACGGTATCGCCACCAACCAGGCGAAATGGATAATCAGCAGCGGCAGTAGCGCAAATCTGCCGTCCGGCAGCTTGCTCTCCCTGGCGCTAGCCCTGGAACGAGGGGCTGAAACTGTATGGCTTGATCTGGTCTTATCCAAAGACAATCAGATCGTCCTGCTGGCCGATACCAAAATCGACCAACTGACCGATGTCAAAGAGATTTACCCCGATCGATCTCGTCCAGACGGCAGCTACTACAGTTTCGACTTTACCCTTGAGGAATTACGTGGCTTATCTCATCTACCGGTTGCGCCTGCGGGAACCGTTAGCGCCAATTCGCTGTTCCGGTCACACCTGCCTGTTACGGCTCTTGATGACTTCTTAGGCTACCTGGATATTGTTTTCACCGAGCTCGCTGCCAGGCCCACCCTCATTTGCACCTTGAAGCACGGCTGGCTGCATCAACAGCAAGACAAAAACCTGGGAGCCATTGTCCTGCAAACACTTGAAGACTACCAGTCAACCAAGGCCAACGCTTCTGTGGTAATTGCTTCCTACGACCCAGAGGAACTGCAGCAGCTCGCTCTGGGCAGAGGAGCCGGACAGGCAGAGGATATCGGCTTCATGCAGCTTATCGGAAGTAATAACGGTGAAGAAGTACAACGGCTCGAATTTGGTACCTTTCAACCCTACAGCTACGATCTGCTGTTTACCCGATTCGGTCTCAAATCGGTGTCGAGCTATGCCGACAGTATCGGCTTGGACCCCCAGGCGGTCATGGATGATTCAGCTGCTCTCAACCGCCCACAATTCCTCGATGATGCACACACTCTGGGGCTGCAGATTGTCTGCTGTCGGGTGGATTCAATCCCTCCCGGTTTCGCGCCGCAAGGTTCAGGACCGGAAGCGCTGTTTGAACACCTGCTGTTTACCATCGGTTTTGACGGTATTGTCACTGACCAAGACCGTTTGGCGCGGGACTGGCTAGACAATCGAATGGCGCCCCCCAGTTACGAACAGAATAATACAATAGAACGTCTGATTGATCGGGTCGAGAAAAGCGGCAGCAAGCCGCCGTACCCGATTGAATCGGATACAACCAGGTAAATTTATAGAAGGCGGTAGAAACTCATGGCTATTTTTGCAGACAGTTCGACTCGCTTGATTGTGCAGGGCATCACCGGCCAGGAAGGACAGTTTCACACCAGGCAGTGCATTGCTTATGGAACCAATGTGGTCGCTGGTGTCACCCCGGGAAAGGGCGGCCAGAAAATGGATGAAGTGGACGTTTTCAATTCTGTCCACGAAGCGCGCCAGGCAACCGGCGCCAATACTTCGATGATATTTGTTCCGCCACCCTTTGCAGCTGAGGCGATTCTCGAAGCGGCCGATGCCGGCATAGAGCTGATAGTCTGTATCACCGAAGGCATCCCCGTCATGGATATGCTCCGGGTCAAGAATTACCTGGCTACCACGAGCAGCCGGCTCATCGGACCTAACTGTCCCGGGATTATTACCCCTGGGGCCTGCAAGATCGGCATTATGCCTGCCTCAATTCACCAGGAGGGAGGCCCTTTTGGAGTGGTTTCCCGCTCAGGCACCCTGACCTATGAAGTGGTTCATCAGCTCAGCCAGGAAGGATTCGGTCAGACGACCTGTGTGGGGATCGGCGGAGATCCCGTAAACGGAACTGGCTTTATCGATTGCCTTGAAGCATTCGAAGCCGATGCCCACACCAAGGCGGTGGTAATGGTCGGTGAAATCGGCGGCAGCGCAGAAGAGGAAGCCGCTGCCTGGATCAAAGCCCATATGAGTAAACCTGTGGTGGGTTTCATTGCCGGTCTGACCGCACCTCCGGGCAGAAGAATGGGGCATGCCGGAGCCATCGTCAGCGGCGGTTCAGGCACTGCAGCCGCCAAGATCGAGGCAATGGAGGCTGCTGGTATCTATGTCTGTCGCGATCTCGGTACTCTGGGAAGACTCTGCAAAGAAGTCTACGAGTAACATCCGTATCGAGTCAAATTCTGAAAAGGAAAAACACGGTGTGAAACTCGCTTCTTCAGCACACCGTGTTTTATTCAAGCTATCAGTATCATTTACTTTACTAAAGAATTGCAGGAAGAATAACGCTGTTATTATTTAGCCATCAAGTGGCCATTGACACTTTTATCTACCCCATCTGACCTTTAAGCTCTCTGCTGATTTTCCCCTCAGAGAATCTCTTTATAGAATCATTATAGAGCTGTTATAATTAGTTTTTCAAAAGAACATCTAACTAATTTATCTTTTCCCTTGACAATATCTGATTAATTACCTAAAAATGCTAGAGTAACAATGTTCTTTTGCAAGTTGATTTGTTGACAGCTTGTTTTTGTTTTTAATTGTTAATACAGACAATTACGATCAGTAAAGATGCTAATGCAACTCCAGTCAATCCGCCTGTCGCACCCCCATTACCCGCATTCATTTCGCTAAGGAGAACCCATGGATACCATCGAAAGACTCGAATATCTGAAACAACTCAGGGCCGAGGCCAAACTCGGCGGTGGTCAGAAGCGAATCGACAAACTGCATTCGCTCGGCAGAATGACCGCCAGAGAACGGATCGATCTTCTTTTGGATAAGGGGTCGTTTGAAGAATTCGACATGTTCAAGACCCATCGATGCACCGATTTTGGCATGGATCAACAAAAGTATCCAGGCGACGGCGTTGTCACCGGCCACGGCACCATCGATGGACGTATCGTCTATGTGTTTGCCCAGGATTTTACCGTTCTGGGTGGATCATTGTCGGAGACATTTGCCGAGAAAATCTGCAAAATAATGGACCTGGCAATGAAAAACGGGGCCCCGGTTATCGGATTGAATGACAGCGGTGGTGCCAGGATTCAAGAGGGGATAGAAAGCCTTGCGGGTTATACCGACATCTTTCTCAGAAATGTCATGTCTTCAGGTGTCATCCCGCAGATTTCTGCAATCTTCGGTCCTTGTGCCGGTGGTGCAGTTTATTCACCAGCATTGACCGACTTTGTGGTCATGGTGAAGAACAATTCTTATATGTTTCTGACCGGCCCCAAAGTAGTGAAATCGGTAACTCACGAAGATGTGACTGTTGAGGAACTGGGGGGTGCAGATATGCATTCCTCACGCAGCGGGGTTTCCGACTTCGCCGCCGATACAGGGGCGGATGCCATTGCTTACGTACGCAAGCTGGTCTCTTTTCTACCGCAGAACAACATGGAAGATCCGCCAATGATCCCCTGTGCGGATCCAGCTGAGCGCCGTACCGAGGAACTCAACACTATAATACCGACCAATCCGAACGAAGCCTACGATATGAAGGATATCATCCTGGCAACGGTCGATAACGGTGATTTCTTCGAAATCAAGGAAAACTTCGCTCCGAACCTGATTGTCGGTTTTGGTCGTTACAATGGCAGAAGCGTCGGCATCGTGGCCAACCAGCCGGCCCACTACTCTGGTGTGCTCGACATTGACAGCTCGGTCAAGGGAGCCCGCTTTGTAAGGTTCTGCGACTGCTTCAACATCCCCGTCGTCACCTTTGTCGATGTGCCCGGATTTCTGCCTGGTACTGCTCAGGAGTATGGCGGTGTCATCCGAAACGGGGCCAAGATTCTCTATGCTTACGCCGAGGCAACCATCCCCAAAGTCACGGTTATCACTCGTAAAGCATATGGCGGCGCCTATTGCGTGATGTCCTCCAAACATCTGCGGGGCGATATCAACTACGCCTGGCCGACAGCCGAGATCGCGGTGATGGGAGCCAAAGGCGCCGTTGAAGTACTTTACGGCAGACAGGCTAAAAAAGAGGCTGATCCTGAGAAGTACCTGCAGGAACGGGAGCAGGAGTATCAGGACGCCGTAGCCAACCCCTACGTGGCAGCCCAGCGGGGCTATATCGATGATATCATCGAGCCGGCCCGGACCCGGATCAGAATTATCAACGCCCTGAAGATCGTTGAGACCAAACGCGATACCAACCCGATGAAGAAACACGGAAACATTCCATTATAAACAGCACAGAAGGGGACAACAATGAGCGTTAAAATTTTTATCAAACGTAACGTATCCGAAGCCAATATTCCGGAACTCACCGTCCTGCTCAAACGACTGAGAAGCGTCACTTTGATGCAGCCGGGCTACATCTCCGGCCAGACCCTCAAACGGCTGGACCAGCCGGGAGAGTGTATGGTGATCAGCACCTGGCGTTCGATCGAGGACTGGAACGACTGGGTGAAAAACGACAAGCGGATCGCTATCCAGAAAGAAATAGACGATCTGCTCGGAACATCAACAGATTATGAAATATATGAGTGATTCCCGCCTTCATACCCACCGGTGGGAGACAAGGCCATCCGAAGGAATCAAGACCTGAAAACTGAAGGCAATCGAGAAGACAATGGCAGACATGCAAAAGAAAATGGCAGCGGCCCTGGCAGCTGTAAATGCCTACCTGCAAATGGAAGAGCAGGCAGCGGCGGATGCTGCCGCACAGCAGGAAGATCAGGCGGCACGCCAGTCTCAGAGTTTATGGAGCCAGAGCGGCCGGCAGGACATGATGACCATGCGCAGGCTCGTTCAACTGCGGACATTTACCAGCTTTCGCTAAGCTAATAAAAGCCAACGTACAGGCATAAGGAGATAGAGACGATGAGCGACCAAGTTCAAATGACTGAAATGAATTATGACAGTGACCGCCCGGCAGCGGAAAATCCAGTAAAAATCATGGATCTGTCTCTGCGCGATGGGCATCAGTCCCTGTTTGCCACCCGCGGTAGAACTGAGGATATGATACCGGTGGCCGAGCTGATTGACGAAGTCGGTTTCTGGGCTGTTGAAACCTGGGGTGGTGCAACTTTTGATACCATGCACCGCTTTCTCAACGAAGACCCATGGGAGCGCCTCCGGACCTTAAAACGCTACATCAAAAAAACCCCGTTTTCGATGCTGCTGAGAGCCCAGAACCTGGTGGGCTACCGTAACTATGCAGATGATCTGGCCCTGGCCTTTGTTGACAGAGCCGCGGAAAACGGTATGGATATTTTCCGTACCTTCGACGCCCTTAACGACTATCGCAATTTTGAGACGGTAGTCAGCCAAATCAAGAAAAGCGGCAAGCACTTTCAGGGCTGTATCTGTTACACGATGACCGAGCCCCGGCTGGGAGGTGAAGTCTATAATCTCGACTATTATCTCACCAAGGCCAAAGACCTTGAATCGATGGGCGCTGATTCAATCTGCATCAAGGATATGGCAGGCCTGCTGGCTCCCTACGACGCCTATAATCTGGTTAAATCGATGAAAGAGGCTGTCTCGATTCCGCTTCATCTGCACAGCCATTTCACTTCAGGTATGTCACCGATGACGCATCTCAAAGCCATCGAGGCTGGAGTCGACATCATTGATACCTGTATGACGCCCTATGCCTACCGAACGTCCCACGCAGCGGTGGAACCTCTGGTCATGACCCTGCTCGGTACCAACCGCGACACCGGTTTCGATATCAAGAAACTGGCCAGCATCAACGAAATCCTGGAAAAAGAAGTACTGCCGAAATACAAGCACCTGCTTGACGATTCCAAGGTATCGATCATCGACATCAATGTACTGCTGCACCAGACGCCTGGCGGCATGCTCTCCAACCTGGTCAACCAGCTCCGCGAAATGGATGCACTGGACAAGATCGGCGAGGTCTACAAAGAGCTGCCCCGCGTTCGTAAGGATCTCGGCCAGATTCCTCTGGTCACTCCGACTTCTCAGATCGTTGGTGTGCAGACGGTCAACAACGTGCTGCACGACACCCCTGATGAGCGCTACAAGATGATCACCGGCCAGGTTAAGGATCTTTGCTACGGGCTTTATGGTAAAACCGCCACGCCGATCAATCCGGAAGTTCAGAAAAAAGCGCTCAAAGGTTACCCGCGAGGCGAGGAACCGATCACCTGCCGGCCGGCCGAGGTACTCGAACCCGAACTTGAGAAAGCCAAGGAAGAGGTCGGCGATCTGGCCAAGGATCTGGACGACGTGATTCTCTATGCTCAGTTTCCGGTCACCGGCAAGAAGTTCCTGGAATGGAAATACGGCATCACTCCCGCTCCGGACAATGTCCAGCCGATCACCATGGAAGAGGTGAAAAAGAAAGATGAAATACTGAAGAAAGCCAAGGCCGGAGAACTGGTCGAGAAGAAACAGGATGCCCCGGCCAAGAGTGAATCGGCCCGAACCTTCAATGTCTTTGTCGACCAGGAGTTCTTTAGCGTCGATGTCGACCCGGTAGGCGGCCCGGCAATATTCGCGGCCCCGGTAACCGCAGCGGCTCCCGCTGCCCCCTCACCAGCGGCGCCGGCGGCAACGGCATCGAATCCAGAACCAGCGGCCCCCGCACCGGCAGCTTCGCCTACCGGCACCCTGCTGCTGGCACCCATGCCTGGCATGATCGTCAAGTATGAAAAGAAGGTTGGTGACAGTGTCAAGCAGGGGGATACGGTTGTCGTCCTGGAGGCCATGAAGATGGAAAATGCACTGCCGGCACCCTGCGACGGCACCATCAAAGCCATCGACTTCGACAGCGGTGACACGATTACCAAAGGTGCTGTTCTCTGCGTAATTGGCTGAAATTTAGGTTCTGACGACTAACGACTGATCATGGCTGAAACATTTCGTCCCGACGTCCATCAGCGGCTGGAAAAGGTGGTTTTGGAGATCTTTTCCAACTCCGATTTCCACAAAGCGAGCATCAGAGATGTCGCTGAGCAGGCCGGGGTCAGTTTCACGACCATCTACAAGCATTACGGCAGTAAAGAACGGCTGGTCTTTGCCTTTGTCGATGTGTGGATGGGCAAGCTCACTGATCGTATCGTTGATCATTTGCAGGGCATAGAAGACCTTAAGGAGAAACTCCGCAAAGTCTTCTGGCTGCAACTCGACTATTACGAACGCCACGTTGGACTCGGCCGCATCGTCTTCATGACCCTGCCGATGAACACCTGGATGGCTGACAAGACCTTTGCCCAGCCCAGAATGATGGGGCTGATGATCGATGTGCTCCGGCAGGGCCAGAAAGAGGGTATTTTGAATCCCGATGTCAGGGCCGGCACCCTGCTTGACTTTCTGATGGGCTTCGTCCAGCGATCCTTTTTCATGTGGATCCTCCGGGGCCAGCAGGAAAGCTTGTCGGCTCAGGCCAACGCCATGTTTGAAATGGTCTGGCGGGGCATGCTCAATCCTGACTATAAAAACGGCCAGAGTAATCACTGAAACGACTAAATTTAGATCTAAATCATAGAAATAACCTGGAGGGCACGTATGAAGATACTCAAGATCGATCATCTTGGAATCGCCGTAAACAGTATCGACGAGGGAAAAAATTTCTGGACTGACGTGCTCGGCCTCGAGTTCGAGGGAGCCGAGACAGTCACCGAGCAGAAAGTGACTACTGCCTTCTTCCCGGTTGGTGAGAGCGAGGTCGAACTGCTCGAATCGACTGCCCCCGACGGCCCCGTGGCCAAATTCATCGACAAAAAAGGTACAGGGTTTCAGCATATTGCCTTTCGGGTCGCTGACATCGATGCGGCGCTTGCAGAGCTCAAAGAAAAGAATGTCCAGCTCATCGATCAGACCCCACGAATCGGGGCAGGAGGAGCCCGTATCGCCTTTCTACACCCTAAAGCCACCGGCGGCATCCTGGTCGAACTCTGTGAACGTTCATAAAATCATCGGCATACCTAAGGACCGTCATCCACAAGGAGTCAACCATGTCACAACACCCGGAATATGAGAAATGGCAGGAACTCGCCACTAAACTGATGAAAGGCAAGCCGCTCGACTCTCTCGACTGGCAGACCCCCGAAGGCATTAAGATTAAGCCGCTTTACACAGCCGAGGACATCGAAGGACTCGAATGTGCCAACACGCTCCCGGGTCTCCCTCCCTACGTCAGGGGACCGATGGCCACCATGTACGCTGGCCGAGCCTGGACCATCAGGCAGTACGCCGGTTTTTCCACCGCCAAAGAATCAAATGAATTTTACCGCAAGGCCCTGGCTGCGGGACAGAAAGGACTTTCGGTGGCCTTCGACCTGGCCACCCATCGGGGCTACGATTCTGACCACCCACGTGTTACCGGCGATGTTGGCAAGGCAGGAGTGGCCATCGATTCAGTCGAGGACATGAAGATTCTGTTCGATGGGATCCCGCTTGACAAAATGTCTGTCTCGATGACCATGAACGGAGCCGTCATCCCCATCCTGGCCAGCTACATCGTCGCGGCCGAGGAACAGGGAGTAGCCCACGAACAGCTGACCGGCACCATTCAGAACGATATTCTGAAGGAGTATCTGACCAGAAACACCTTCATCTATCCGCCGACCCCTTCGATGCGCATCGTTTCCGACATCATCGGTTTCTGTTCAAAGAATATGCCGCGCTACAACACCATCAGTATCAGCGGCTATCACATGATGGAGGCAGGCGCCAATTCGGTACTCCAGGTCGCCTTCACCATGGCCGACGGTCTTGAATACGTGAGAACAGCGCTGAATGCCGGCATGGATATCGACGAATTCGCGCCGCGGCTTTCCTTCTTTTTCGGTATCGGCATGAATTTTTTCATGGATATCGCCATGCTCAGGGCCGCCCGACTCCTTTGGCATAACCTGATGCAGCAGTTCAACCCCAAGAATCCACGCTCAGCGATGCTCAGGACCCATTGCCAGACTTCCGGCTGGAGCCTGACCGAACAGGATCCCTACAACAATGTCATCAGAACCACTCTTGAGGCACTGACCTCGGTGCTCGGCGGCACCCAGTCGCTGCACACCAACTCTTTCGATGAAGCGATCGGACTGCCCACCGATTTTTCCGCCCGAATCGCCCGTAATACCCAGATCATCATTCAAGAAGAGTCCGAAGTCTGTCACGTGATCGATCCGCTGGGCGGCTCCTATTATGTCGAATCACTGACCAATTCAATTGTTGACTCGGCGATGAAGATCATCAACGAGGTCGAGGAACTGGGCGGCATGGCCAAAGCCATTGAATCGGGGATGCCGAAAATGCGCATCGAAGAATCGGCGGCGCGGAAGCAGGCGCGCATCGACCAGGGCCTTGACGTGATCGTCGGGGTCAATAAATATCAGCTTAAAGACGAAAAGATCGATTTTGAGGTCAGGGAAGTTCCGGCATCGGTTCGTGATGACCAGGTCGCCAGAATAAATCAGATCAGAGAAACCCGCGACCAGGCCGCGGTTGATGCGGCGCTGGCAGAGATTACCAGGATCTCCAAGGAAGGCGGCAACCTGCTCGAGGCAGCCCTACCGGCGATGCGGGCCAGGGCAACAGTCGGCGAGGTCTCCGATGCAATGGAGAAGGTCTTCGGGCGTTTCGTCGCCAACACCCGATGTATCTCCGGTGCCTATGCCTCCGAATTTGCCGCAGACTCCGAGAGCCTTCTCCATCTTCGCCAGCGGACCGAAAATTTCCTCAAGAACCACGGCCGACGTCCCCGCATGCTGGTCACCAAGATGGGCCAGGACGGGCATGACCGGGGAATTAAAGTAATTGCCAGCGCCTACGCCGATATCGGCTTCGACGTTGATATCGGCCCGCTTTTCCAGACGCCGGAGGAGGCCGCGAAAATGGCCATCGAAAACGATGTCCACGTGGTCGGCGCCTCCAGCCTGACCGCCGGTCACAAGACCCTGGTTCCTGGCCTGGTGGAAGAATTGAAAAAGCAGGGCGGAGAGGATATTAAAGTAGTGGCTGGTGGCATCATTCCGCCAAAGGATTATGATTATCTTTTCGAACGTGGGGTCCAGGCGGTGTTTGGGCCAGGCACCTCGGTTATTGATTCGGCAAACCGAACCCTAGATCTCATTGAAGCGGCGGCCTAAGGGCCGTCTGCCGATATGGCACCAGCGACTATTAACGGGAGTCCGGTCCACCGGCTCCCGTTTGGTCGTCAAAGACAGAGAACAGATACGCTGATCGGTTAGCTCACAACCTCCATGCACAAAGATCCCGACTATTACATTCAGGGTGTACTCGACGCCAACCGGCTAATGCTGTCGAGAACCATCACCCTGATTGAAAGCTCCCTGCCGAGCCATCAGGAGATGGCTGGGACCATCATCGAAAAGCTGCTGCCCTACACCGGCAAGGCCATCCGCCTTGGCATCACCGGTGTACCGGGAGCCGGAAAATCAACCTTTATCGAGAGCTTCGGAACCCTGTTGACCGATCTTGGTCACCGGGTGGCGGTCCTTGCCATTGACCCATCGAGCGCCCGGAGCGGAGGCTCTGTGCTCGGTGATAAAACCAGAATGCTTGAGCTTTCGGTAAACGACAATGCCTTCATCCGCCCCTCACCATCGGGCGGCACCCTGGGCGGCGTGGCCAGAAAGACGAGAGAGACGATGCTGGCCTGTGAGGCGGCCGGTTTCGACGTGATCATCATCGAAACGGTAGGAGTTGGACAATCAGAAACCGCCGTGGCCTCGATGGTCGATTTCTTCCTGGTCCTGATGATTGCCGGGGCCGGCGACGAATTGCAGGGTATCAAGAAAGGAATACTCGAGGTAGCCGATACTATCGTCATCAACAAAGCCGACGGCGATAATGTGACCCGGGCTGAGCGGGCCCGCAGGGAATATGAAGGGGCCCTGCACATACTGACTCCGGGCAGCGCCAATTGGTCACCCCTGGTATTGACCTGCAGCGCGCTCAAGAAGAGCGGTCTCGCTGAAATATGGGAGACCGTCAACCAGCATCGGACCGCCCTGCAGGCGGCTGGGGAGCTGGACTCAAAACGGAAAAAACAGGCCTTGGACTGGATGTATTTCCTGCTCGAAGAAGGACTGAAGACCTGGTTTTTCACCCATCCCGATATCGAGGCCAATCTTCCTAAACTAACCGCCGCGATCGCCCTGCAGGAGATTTCACCAACCAGTGCAGCCCGCCAGCTGCTTAGATATCTCAACAAAAAAGACGGTGAGAACTCCGCCAGTCAACCCAAGTAGCCACAGCATCAGGACTGCCCTCGGACGCAGTCTGCTCGGGCTCCTGTTTGCCTGTGGCACTCTACTTACGGTACCGATCTGTTCTGCGGACCCGATTGCTGAAATTCGGTTCGGTGTATTGTATCACGATCTCGGTGTCTGGGGTGGATCGAGCAATGAAGGGGGATTCGATGTCAACGCCGAACTTGTGTTTTCCCCTTCCCTGGACCTTTTCAGCGGGATGCTGAGACCAAACCTCGGTTTTTCCCTGAATACCACCGGCGATACTTCCAAAATATACGGAGGAGGCGTCTGGGAATACCGTTGGCCGAAAGGCTACTTCATCGATCTGGCACTGGGGCTTGCCGTTCACGATGGTGAAACCGACCAGGGAGATGTGGCAAACATGAATCAGCTTGGTTCAACGGTGCTCTTTCGGCTGGCGATCGAGACAGGTTTTGCTTTTGGTCACCATCATCTCATTTCGATCATGTTCGATCATATCTCCAACGGCTATCTGACAGAACCCAATGAAGGGCTCGACACTCTGGGGCTCCGCTACGGATACCGTTTCTAAAACGAGACCAGAGATCTAATGTCGATGCTCTCGGAACTGAGGTGCTGGGATAATGTGCTGCGATAACAAAATGCTTTGGCTCACCTTTTAGTTGTAAAAGAGATGTTCTGATCTATTTTTGTATCCAGAGACTCAATCTATTGTGACACCCTACAACGCTGCTCCAGGCATCGGTGAGTAAGAAATACCAAACCGGCCAAGGTTCAGCAGCAGCGGGTGACCTTTTACCGCTTTCCAGCACAGAGCGCTAAAAATTTAAATGAGAATAAGAGGTGACAGGTGAACGAACAAACCCACTCGGTTGCAGTGATCGGCCTTGGCTCAATGGGGATGGGTGCGGCCCGCTCCTGTATCAGGGCCGGCTTGAGAACCTACGGCATTGATATCAGTCCGGACTCCCTGCAAGCTCTGTCTGAGGCGGGCGCTGCCGGTGTTTCCAGAAACTGTCAGGATTTTGCCGAACGGCTTGATTCAATAGTCCTCCTGGTTGTCAACGCTGCACAGGTCAAGCAGGTGCTTTTCGAGAATGAACTGATCGATCACCTGCGTCCCGGCACGGCAGTAATGGTATCGGCTACCATTGCGGCTCAAGATGCCCGGGAAATCGAATCGCGGTTGGCAGATAAAGATCTGCTCATGATTGACGCGCCGGTCTCGGGCGGTGCGGCCAAAGCGGATCAGGGCGAGATGACCGTGATGGCTTCCGGCTCCGATCTGGCTTTTAAACGATTACAGCCCGTTCTCGAGGCAACCGCGATAAAAGTATTTCGGATAGGCAAGGAAATCGGCCTGGGATCGATGGTAAAAATAATCCATCAGCTGCTGGCGGGAGTTCATATCGCCGCCGGTGCAGAAGCAATGGCAATGGCCGCCAAGGCGGGTATACCTCTGGATCTGATGTATGAGGTGGTAACCAACGCAGCAGGCAACTCATGGATGTTCGAGAACCGGATGCAGCATGTGGTAGAAGGGGACTATTCGCCCAAATCAATGGTTGATATATTTGTCAAAGACCTCGGTATCGTTACAGATACTGCTCAATCTCTGAAGTTTCCGCTCTATCTGGGATCAACCGCCTATCAAATGTTTACATCGGCAAGCAACGACGGACACGGTGGTGAAGACGACAGTGCCGTGATAAAAATCTTTAAAGGTATTAGCCTGCCTGAAAAATAGGACCTCAAGTCAGCTCACCATGCCCTCAGTTTACCCAGGCTATCCCCTGCCGATTAGGCCTGAATCCGCTGCTCCCGCCCTGCTGTCTGATAAAATGGAGAGTGATTCAGCCAGCAGCCCACAAGCTGTGTGGAGCAGAGCATTGATTTTCAGCAGCCTCACCTTGACATTTCAGGAGGTTTAGCAAAATGGAGGAACACCATGGCCGAAAAATTACCGGTTGAAGAACAAATCGAAGAAATTGCTGATACTACCGTACTTGTTTTCGATAAACTAGGTAACTACGGTGCCCAGATTGCCGGAAGTCTCTATCTCGTAATCGGGGCCATGCTGGTGATTTTTTTAATTCACCGTCTCGCCGGAAAGCTTATCTATCCCCACATCAAGAATAAGAGATTGATCAGGGTATTTTTTGGCACTCTTTATGTGTTCGTGCTCATCATTATGGCATTGCTGGTCCTTGACAAGATAGGCGTTCCAGTGGACGGCGTCGCCCATCTTGCTCTTGCTGGTGTATTGATCGGCTCCGTCGTTGTATTTTTCCTCGTTCCTTTCATTCCCAGCCTGCCGTTCTTCATCGGTCATATCGTTGAAGTCAACGGTATCTTTGGTGTAATCACCGCCATAGACGTGTTTCGAATTACTATCAAGCAGTTTGATGGAACCTCCGTGACTATTCCCACGGCGGCGGTTATGGCCTCAACCATAAAAAATTTCAGTGTGATCCCGCATCGGCGAATTGAAATAATGCTCAGTGTCAACAACGACAGCGATATCGACAAGACCAGGCAGGTTTTCGTCGAGGTGATGGGCGCTGATGAGCGAGTGGTGAATGATCCCAGCCCCCCGTTCACCCATATAGTAAATGCCACGGCATCCGGTGTCGATATGGTGGCTTACTGCTGGGTAAAGAATGAGGACTGGCTTTCCACCCGCACTGATCTATGGCAAAAGCTGGTAGCTACTTTCAACGTCGATGAGAGTATATCGATGTCCTTGCCGCAGCAGGAAGTCTTTGTTCATTCTGAGCCAACCGGCTGATGTTGCAGCAGGAGTCTTACTTTGAACCGATTGGCAGAAGCCAACTGGTTCAAACCCCAATGTACTTCATTGATCATCTCTATTGAGAACTTCGGGGTTTACGCAGTTGCGGGTTGCCCGTTGCTGCAGCGCCGCCAACAGATTATCGACTGCCAGCTCAGCCATGGCGTAGCGGGTTTCATGGGTGGCCGACCCTATATGGGGCAGGGTAACGACATTGGGCAGTCGCATTAGCGGTGAATCTGTCGGCAGCGGCTCCTGTTCGTATACATCCAGCCCGGCTCCCCTTATGGTTCCATTTTCAAGCGCTTCGATCAGTGCCTGTTCATCTATCACCGGTCCACGACCGCCATTTATCAGGAAAGCATCCGCTTTCATTTTTCGCAGCTCATCTGGACCGATCAGTTTGTGCGTCTGTTCCGATAACGGCAGCACCAGGCAGACAAAATCGCTCTGCCCCAAAAGCTCATCAAGGTTACAAAACCTGGCTTCAAACTCGGCCTCCGCCGCCTTGTTGACTGATCTGTTGTGGTAAAGGATGTTCATGTTGAAACCGTGATGCGCCCGCCGGGCAACTGCCTCACCGATACGGCCCAGCCCTATGATGCCCAGGGTCTTTCCGTACACGTCTGTGCCGAAATGTTGAGGACCGACCGCGGCCTGCCAGTCCCCCTTTTTGACCATCATATGGAGCTCGGCAGCCCGCCGTCCGGCGCAGAGAATCAGAGTAAAAATCATATCGGCAGTGGTCTCTGTCAGGACCTCGGGAGTATGCATCAGCATAACGCCCTGGCGGGTAAGCTCAGCCACTTCAAAATGATCATAGCCCACCGAAATAGTGGAGGCGACCTGCAATCTGGGTGTGTGGCGGAGAAACTCAGCTCCGACCTCCTGACCTACCCCGATCAGCCCTTCTGTTTCGGCCAAAATCGACCTGAAATCATCTCCCTGGTTAGGATCCAGCGACTTGACCCTGGTAATTCGACAATGCTGCTCTAGTTTTTCTTCGAGATCTGCTGGCAGATCTGCATACTGAAGGATGTAATAGGACATATCCTTACCTCGCTCGTTGTAGTGTAGGTGCCCGACAAGGGGACCGTTCTGGTGGAGAGTATCCTCCCAACTGGTGATCAGCGCTACTCATGATGACGAATTCAGATATTTCCAGCCAAGCATAGCCGCTCCCCGCATCGACGATTCCGCTTCGAACTGATACTCGCAGTTACGCATCCAGCGCTTTTTGGCTCGCAATATCGCTTCATTAACCGCCCCTCCGGAGACTACTATTTTATTGTCAAGACTCAGCTCGAGACCTATATCTTTGAGGTTCTGGCGCTGATATTGACAAAGTCCACGAATCATCGCGGCCAGCATTTCTGCCCGGGTCGTCTCCTGGGTCAGGCCGAGAAACTCTGCCTTGAGCGGCTGCAGTGAGTAGCGCGAGCCCATCAGATAGGGTATATAGCTGACCCCGCTGTCTCTGTCCAGCCACCTATCGACGGCGTCGGGCAGGAATTCATTGAAAAACTTGTCGTTGTCCATTTCCCTGCAGAACAGATCCTTAAACCACTCGAAAGCCTTGCCGCCGGCATTCATGACATAGAACGAGAACCAGCGCTCAGGCAGCACATGGGTGCGGATATTATAGTTCCTGGAAGGTACACATTGGTCCAGGCAGACCATGGTTATTTCACAGGTCCCATTGATATTGAATATTTGGCCGGGGCTGTCGATTTCCACCGAATAGGCTGCCAGCACTGCGTCATTGCCACCGATGAGTACCGCTGGCTCCTTGCGCAGACCGGTCTGGGCGGCAAGCTTCGGCTGCAAACGCCCTGGGCTCTCATAAGCCCGGAGCAAGTGCGGCAGCAGGTCTTCAGACAGATCAAAGGTATCAAGAATGGAGCGATTCCAACTCAAATCGTTGGCGGAGGTGTTGTAGAGGGCGGTGAGGGAGGCGGAGGAGGGATCGATGGCGCTTTTGCCCGTCAGCCATTTGCAGAAAAAGGTGTTGGAGTGGCCAAATGTTCTGGTTTTTCGGTAAACCTCGGGGAGGTTTTCTCTTATCCAAAGGATGGACGCCAGCGAACAGCCGCCCGCCACCGGAACGTTTGCGGTATGATCGAGCAGGTACTGCTGGCCAAGTAAATCGATAATCTCCCGGGCCTGCGACCTCGAGCGCTGATCAAGCATCAGGATGGCCGGGGCAAGTGCTTTGCCACTTCCATCCATGGCGGTTAGTCCCGGGGTGGTACCAGAGAGGCAAATCACCTCGATCTGAGCAGTTAAGTTGCTAAAATAGCTGCAGCCCTGCTCAAAGGCTGACTGCCACTTTTCCGGCTCAATGTCTCCGTAGAGCCCATCGTTATAGGTGTTGATTGCATAATCACAGGAAAAGCTGTCGACCAGCTCGGGCCCGCTGTCAGATCCTTCGTAGACACCCATTTTCATGGAGGTCGTACCGATATCCACACTCAATATCTTCATGCCATACGTTCCTTCAAGATCATTTGGGACGGAACTTTTTCCAGACTTTATCTCACCAGTGTTGCAATTAGTAAATAATTGTTCAATAGTTCACACCATTACCTTATCCCCGACCAACCGCCATGCGCATAGATCAACCCATAAATAGAGAGTTTTTTCTCGATAAACGACTGCGCTTCTTTGTCCTTGCCCTGATGGTGACGGCCTTCATGTTCGGATTCGCCGACCAGCTCTGGGACAAGAATTTTGAGCGGCTGCACATCTTTCTGTTCAACCTCTGCGCCGGCGGATTCACGATTCTCTACCATACCGAGAATACACCGTCGCCCTCACCGAGGTGTTATCTTTTCCTCGCGCTCAGCCTGGCATACGCGTTACTGGCCTTTTTCCAGATCTATCCGGCCGCGGCAGTTATCTCATTTAGCCTGGGAATAGTTGTGGAATCAATCCGCATACGGGCGTTCTCGTTTCTGCCGCTGGAGTTGTTTGATCTCAAGGTGTCGGTGGTCGACAAGTTTCATCACGCCTCTGTACTCTGCCTCTCACTGGCGCTCTTCATCGCCACTTTTGTGCTACTCAACGACACCTCCCTGCACTGGCTGCCCTACAAGAACTTGACCCTCAATGTCTTTTTTCTAGGTTACTCCTTTCCCGTTTCATTGATAACCATGTCGGTGATGTTTTCCTTTATCAGAAGAGATATTTCCCAGCAATTGCGCTACCTCAAGCAATCGTTTTTCTGGCTCGTCAACCTGGGCGTGATAATTTTCTTCCTGTTTATTATTTTTGAAATGGCTATCGCCAAATTCCTCATCGCCACCATCCTCTTCATCACCGTGTTGATGATTTTCTCCTTCTTTTTGCTTCTGGGTATCAACCTACAACAAAAATATTTTCTGCTTTCAGGAATGACCTTTCTGGTCTTTACCGGTATCACCGGTATTTTCTATATCGAACTGGCCAACTACAACTATCTTTACTACCGCTGGGGCAGACTTCTGCTCGACAGCCATGCCTACCTTTCCCTCTATGGCTGGAGTCTCAGCGGCCTGCTGATTCTCATACGCTGGAACAATTTTCCCCTCAAGCTCAATTCCTGGGCTATCATTTCCTTTCACTGGCTGGTCGTCGGTATTCTTGCGCCACTGGGTAAGAGCAACGTTTTGATCGCGGTGGTTTCGCTGATATCCTTCTGCCTGTTTCTGCACCTTTACTTCGCCGAAAACAACGCCGGTACACTCACGGAACAAGACCTCTCACCCCCCTCCTAGGCCAGCTTGAACCAGCCGTTGTCCTCGACTAACAGGCCTTCGGAGTGAAGCGCTCCGGTCAGGGCACGCACCCGGTCTTCGGGTTGCTCGAGAATTATTGCCGCGGTCGTGACATCAACACGGGTGCGGCTCAGAAGCAGGTCGAGGATTCTGCCGCGCAACTGGCGATCGGAACCTTCGAATCGCGATTGTTTCCTGTAAGTGCTGCTTTTTCGGCTGAGGTTGCCTACCGTCTGTTTGAGCATTACCCCATAGTCCATGAGCGCATAAAACCATCGACGCGGATTCTCCCTGTCCATGGTCTTTTCAACCAAAGCGAAAATTTCCGTATCACTCACCCCAAGCTGGTCGGGGAAGAAGAAATGGATGAACACAGTTCTGATATTGGTTTCGACGAAGGCATAAGGTTTATTAAAGGCAAACACACAGATGGAAGCCGCCGTCGCCTTGCCTATGCCCGAAAAACGCACCAGGATTTCCGGATCATCCGGCAAGGCCGAGTCAAACTCTGCAACGACAGTGCGCGATATATCATGCAGATACTTGGCCCTGCGATTGTAGCCCAAGCCCTTCCAGAGGCGCAGTACTTCGCTGAAGTCGGCTGCAGCCAATTCATGGAATCCTGGAAATCTGCCGTTAAAGGCAACAAACTTCTCCTCCACTCGTCCGGTTTGGGTCTGCTGAAGCATGATTTCCGAAACGAGGACCCGGTAGGGCGAAATCTCCGATCGCCAGCTGAACTTTCTGCCCTGTTCGTCGTAAAAGTTGAGTACCTTGCTGCTGAACTCCTCAAGAGTTTCCTGGCAGATCCCTTTATTCTGCAGCAGTTCAGACCAGGGCTGGCCATAGGTTGAAACCCTCTCACACGTCTCATTGGAGATTGTGGAACCAGCCTTAGAACTCATGGTAGTCACCCATTCAAGATCGAATTTTCAGCACCAGTTGCTGAGCACCCACCAGCACAAGGCCGACCGCTCCGCCGATCAGAAGGTTGATGAAAAAGGCCGGCATCACCTCGACAGCGTGATGCAGGGCATGCAGGTTGTGGGTGAACATTCCACCCCCAACCAACAGCATGGCGATCGTACCGATCACTCCCAGAGCCCGGATAACCCACGGCAGTGAGGCAACCAAAAACGAACCCAAAGCGCTGAGTATTCTGGCCAGCAAACCTTTCAATTGTTTCGCCCGGGCAATGAGGAAAAGCCCCATATCATCCATCCTGACGATCAACGCCACCACCCCGTAGACGCCAACCGTCGCCAGGATCGCAATCAAGGTGACGACGATAACCTGCAAACTCAGCGGCTGCTCCATAACTGTGCCCAGCGCGATCATGATGATCTCTATGGAGAGAATAAAATCGGTGCGCACTGCCGACTTGATCTTGGCTTTCTCTTTCTGGAGCAGCTCTTTCTCGCTGGTTGCCTGCTCGATCGAACCTCTATCGTGCCCTTTGTGGGTGATGTAGTGAACGATTTTCTCTACCCCTTCGTAACTCAGGTAGCAGCCGCCCAAAAGAAGAATAGGGATTATCAGCCAGGAAGCGTAAGCGCTGAGCAGCAGTGCCAGCGGAACGATTATCACTTTATTAATAAACGATCCTTTGGTAATAGCCCAAAGTACCGGCAGTTCCCGTGAAGCACGAAATCCGGTGGCTCGTTCAGCATTGACAGCCAGATCATCTCCAAGAATGCCGGCCGTCTTTTTGGCTGCCACCTTACTCATGACTGCCGCATCGTCCAAGAGTAAGGCAATATCATCCAGAACTGCAAATAATCCGCCCGTCATCTAATTTCCTTTTTAATAATGATAATTTCACCGCTGTTGTCCACTTTTTCCTGCCTCTGCTAAAGGATAGTACTGCGACCTGATATGAGCAACGAACAGACTGAGGTAATGAGGCGTACTGAATCAGACCTTGGCGGCTCGGTTCTGCAGACTGCGGAAAAGATGTCCTGCCCGGTATGAACTGCGAACGTGCGGGCCAGCGGCAATGGCGCCAAAACCGAGCTCCCTACCAATTTTTTTAAGTTCTTCGAACTCCTCCGGAGGGACAAACCGGGTGACCGGCAGATGCTTACTGGTCGGCTGGAGATACTGTCCGATGGTGAGAATTTGGCAGCCCGCTTTACGCAGATCACGCATGGTCTCGACGAGCGCCTCTCTGCTTTCACCCAGACCGACCATTATTCCTGATTTGGTCGCCAGGGACGTATCGAAGGTGAGCGCCCGGCTTAACAGCTCCAGCGAACGCTGGTAAATGGCCTGCGGCCGTACGATCGGATAGAGTTCCGCTACGGTCTCAATATTATGGTTGAGAACGGCAGGTCCGCCGCTGCATAACGACTCAAGGGCAGCGAGATCTCCCTGCAGGTCGGGTATCAGAACTTCAACAAGGGTGCCTGGACAGCGCTTCCGAATCGCCTGAATTGTCGCCACAAAATGAGCGGCCCCTCCGTCGGGCAGATCATCCCTGGTGACCGAGGTCAGCACCGCATAATCCAAATTCATTTCGGCCACCGCTGTCGCGATCCGCTCCGGTTCACCCAGGTCGAGGCCTTCCAATGGGCCGTGCTGCACCGCACAGAACCGACAGTTTCTGGTACAGCGGTCCCCCATAATCATAAAGGTCGCCGTACCTTTGCCATAACACTCGAACTGATTGGGACAGCGGGCTTCGCTGCAGACCGTATGGAGATTGG
>CAJQNS010000009.1 GCA_905479735.1 uncultured Desulfofustis sp. | reverse complement strand
ATAATCAAGAATGATCACCTTCCGGGCGATCGCCATCAGGGCGGTGGCCAGCACAATTTTCACATGGATGACATCATCGCGAAGATAGAGGATGATGTTCTGGAAAATCTCGATGGCTATTAGTACCACCATAAAGGCGCCGAAAGTCATCAGGATATCTCCCATGGTGAGGATGAAGCGCGGTTCGGCAGAAAATCTCTGATAGATGGTCCAGGCTACATCTACCACTCCTGAGATGATCACGATTATCATCAACAGCCCTAACGCCTTGAGGCAAAGGTGGATAATCTTCTTTAATCCCCAGAGGAATTTATCGTCGTCCTTATTGACCAGTTTCATAGTTTTCAGTCGAGTGTCACAGGGGATCTGAAGCCGTCTGGTTTTACCGTCAAGACAGTACAGTTGATGTCGTTGAGGAGTTTTTCGGCCTTATTTCCTATCAGAAGCCCGGGGATACCGGTACGGCCCACAGATCCCATGACGACAACATCAATTTCGAGTTCCTCAATGGCTTGCTGGATAACCTCGCTACTGGCCCCTTCCCTGATGTGGACCTGCCTCTCTTCATAGTGGATATGATTATTTTCCAGGAGCCTGGACATCTCTGATTGTCGCTCCTTCAAGAGATCTTTCTTCATTTCAGAAATCTCCTCGGTGGAGACCTTGAACCTTGGACTGTGCAGCATTAGCTCGTATTCCAGTCGCCAGCTATGCAGATAGTGGGCTTCTCCGCCCTCTCGCTGGGCCAGAGAATGGGTGAGCTCTAATATTTTCTTGTTCAGGGCTGCCGTTTCAGGGTAACTGCTCCCCACATCTACTGCAGCGAGGATGCGCTTGAAATCAGTCGAATCATATTTAATCACCCAGACAGGGCATGGACATTTACGCACCAGCCGCATGCTCAGTTGGTCTATACCTTGCTCGAGCGATGCCTCCTTGATCACAAGGTCATAGCCATCTCTCATTACCTTGCGGATGATGGCAATGAAATCGTCGGATTCGCTGTAATCTGGTTTAACCGAGATGTCCTGCCAGCGCTCGTGATGCAGAAATTCGTCCAAACGTTCCTGGTGATGAGCGATAACTGCCTGCTGGAGTTCTTTGTAGCGGCCGGTCATACGCCGACTCAAATCATCGAAAAATTTGATCTGCTCGGCAATCATCACCGTTACCCTTGCCTCATTGAGTCTGGCAAGTTCCGCTACTTTTACGGCACTCCCCTGGCGGCTCAACGACATCTCGTCCTGTATGTAAAGAATGTTTTTAAACCGTTTCATGGTGAACTCTCTTTCTGTTTTTTTGCTGTGGCGGTTATCAAATCCCTGATTCCTGGAAAAATTAAGGACGCCGAGAGCGACTACAATGATAAATAGTTGATAGCCTATTGATAGTATTTACTGTTTAAAGTGAGGGATGCAAAACACACCAAAAGCGTGTGAGTCGATTTGGTCCAAATAGAGATTTCTGAGGTCAATCTCTTGATAAATCACTAGTTCGGTTGTTTGAGCTACTTCCTGATCTATAGCGATACCGATGAATTGCCCGGCTCAGAAGTTGCCCCTGGCAGTATCAACATTTTGAGGATTGATCCAAAGAAAGAGCATCAGGAAATATCAACTTGGAAGGTTTGACTTTCAGTTCTAATTGGCAGTTCCAATATTCAAACAGATGCAAGCAAAGCCACCTCATCAATCACTTGGAAAAGCAATACCATAAAAGAATAAACCGAAGGCCCTCTCAGAAACCAGGCCTTCGGTTGAGATGAATTTACCACAAACCAATATGACTGAAGTGAAATCGAATTAATTGCCTGCCATCATGGCTGCAACATCTTCATCAGGGGTCGTTATAGCTTTGAGGTCAAATTTATCAATCAGTACTTTGGCAACGCCCGGAGATAAGAAACCAGGCAGTGTTGGTCCAACTCGAATCCCTTTTACGCCCAGTGATAGCAATGCCAACAGGACGAGAACCGCTTTTTGCTCATACCAAGCGATATCAAAGGATAATGGTAAATCATTAATATCATCAAGCCCAAATGCTTTTTGTAGTTCCATGGCGATGACAGCAAGAGAGTAGCTATCATTACATTGACCAGCATCTAGGACCCTGGGGATACCTCCGATATCACCCAACTCTAATTTGTTGTATTTAAATTTTGCACAACCCGCAGTCAGTATGACTGTATCTTCAGGCAACGCCTTGGCCACATCAGTATAATAGCTGCGCGTTTTATGACGACCATCACACCCACCCATGACGATAAAACGTTTAATTGCACCTGATTGTACTGCCTCAATCACCTTGTCTGCCAAAGCAAGTACTTGATTGTGAGCAAATCCTCCGAGTATCTGCCCTGTTTCAAATTCCTTTGGTGGAGGGCATGTTTTTGCCATCTCAATGATGGCAGAGAAATCTTTCTGTCCTCCCTCAGGCCGATCTGGAATATGGAAAACTCCCTCATAACCGACAGCTCCGGTGGTAAACATTTTGTCTATGTAGTCTACTCCTTTCGGCGGTACCAGGCAGTTTGAGGTGAACAAGATGGGACCATTGAAGTTGGCGATATCTTCCTTTTGCAGCCACCAGGCATTGCCGTAATTACCGTGCAGGTGGGGATATTTTTTTAACTTAGGATAATAATTGGCAGGCAGCATTTCACTGTGGGTATAAACATCAACCCCTTGGTCAGTTGTTTGCTCGAGTAGTTCTTCCAGGTCAACGAGATCATGGCCTGTAATTAAAATTCCAGGATTTTTACCAACCCCTATATTGACTTGAGTAATCTCAGGAGTGCCGTAGGCAGTTGTATTGGCTTCATCAAGAAGAGCCATTGTTTTTACACCCATTTCACCGGTTTTTATCACAAGGTCTAATAGTTCTTCCTGTGATTTACTATCATCTACCAGTGCCGCAAGTGCTTCCATCAAAAATTCAAAGACCTCGCTGCATGATTTGTTAATTTGATAGGCATGTTCTGCATAGGCAGACATACCTTTCAAACCATATAAAATTGTGGCTTTTAAGGAACGTTCGTCTTCATTTTCAATTTCTAACCACCCTCCAGTACCACTATCAGCCTTGGCCTTAATATCATCTTCATTGCTTGGTATCCATGTTGCGCACTCAGGAACCGATAAAGTGAAATCTGAGCCATTTTTGTCTGTATATGCTTGGAGAAATGAATCTTTTACGCGATCCCTGATTGCAATACTCTTTTTTATGAGTTCTATGAAAGCAGTTCGATCAAAATTGGCATTGGTGATTGTTGCAAAAAGTCCTTTATCAATGAAAAATCCTGCCTCATTGTCATAGAGGTCGAACTCCTTTGCTTTGTGGCCCCAAACAGAGATTCCTTTCAAACACCAGATAAATAAATCTTGCAGATTGGCAACTTCTGCAGATTTCCCACACATACCCTGCTTCATAGAGCAACCTGTGTTTTTCATGGTCTCCTGGCATTGATGGCAAAACATGGACATGATTAATCCCCTTTTTAAAGTAGTAACCTGATATGTCGTTGATATTTTGACTAATCCGCTTTGATAAGTCATGCACTATCAAAGATGGTGGTTGGAATTGTATATGAATGGAATAGTAAAATGCACTCTATCCTTGTTATGGATTGAGAACAATACTTCAAACTATTTTGAGATACTCATACTGCCACTGCAAACCTCAATTTACTGGTGTTTCTTGTTATATGGAGGTTTCTACTGATAGCCTGCAGGGACAGACGCTATCTTAATGGTAAAGGCTATAATTGGCAATCTTAACCTGATTGACCTTGCTACCATTTATCATTGGCAGTGTGAATCTCTTGAGTAGCCAATTTTATCTGATATTTACGCTATTCCTGATTCATTTTGAGTTCTGTTTGCAGTGATCGCCTAGAGTTGCCAAGGGATGGCCAAGAAGATTCCAACCCGGGGCGCTACTGGTGTGGCCGACTTTGAATAGAGTGTTGTGTTTGTTTACGACCTGTAAATTTCCCTGACATCATTCCGCCCTTTCCTGACAACCCTCCAGCATCTTTAACATGCTGTAATCCATTCTTATTGCTTTTTTCTTTAAATTTCCTCTGGCATGATCCTTGCTCCATTTAGCTCATTACTCACCTTGAAATTGAGCGATACAAAGAAGTGGGCGGATAGATGGAGTTGCCTATCAAATTTGATGACATAGAGGAGCACACACATGAGTCAGCACAATCTGAAACGCATTTTAGAACCACGACAGGTGGCGGTAATCGGAGCAAGTGAAAAGAAGGGAACAATTGGCAATGCTTTGATGATAAATCTTTTAGACGGAGGGTTTGCCGGGGCCATACTGCCGGTTAATCCCAAATATAAAAAAATTCATGGTCGGCCTTCACTCAGTTCGGTAGCCGAGTTGGAATCCGGGGTTGATCTGGCGATCGTAGCGGCACCGATCCACACTGCTCCTGAAATTGTCGAGCAGTGCGTGGGAAGAGGGGTCGGCGGGGCTATCATCATGTCGGCGGGGGGGAAGGAAACAGGTCCGCAGGGCAAAAACATCGAAGAGAAAATCAGCAAAATTTCACTGTCCAGCGGGTTTCGCATCATTGGACCAAATTGCCTTGGAGTAGCTTGCCCAAGGGGCAAACTCAATGCTACGTTCCTTTCAGGAATGCCGCTCGATGGGGATCTGGCATTTGTTTCCCAGAGCGGGGCCATCTGTTCCTCGATCCATGATCTTGCTTTCAAAGAACTGATAGGGTTCAGTCACTTTATCAGTATCGGGTCAATGATTGATGTTGATTTCGGGGATATGATTGATTATCTCGGCAACGACTCTTCAGTCAAAAGCATACTCCTTTATATCGAAAACTTAGTAAAAGTCAGGAAGTTTATGAGTGCGGCCCGTTCAGTGTCCCGGGTGAAGCCCATTATTGTTTTAAAAGCTGGCCGCAGCAATGCCGGAGCTCAAGCCGCTGCAGCTCATACAGGAGCCTTGGCGGGCACAGATGAAGTATATGAAGCTGCCTTCAAAAGGGCAGGTATCGTCCGTGTGGACACCATCGAGGAGCTGTTCGATTGTGCTGAATTGGTAGCCAAGCAGCCGTGTCCGCGAGGTTCACGACTGGCCATAATTACCAATGGCGGTGGACCGGGAGTGATGGCGGCCGATCACTTGGCCCGCCATGGGCATGACCCTGCGCCTCTTCCGGCTGATGTAGTTGAAAAACTTAATTCGATTTTGCCACCTTATTGGAGCAGAAACAATCCCATTGACATTTTAGGTGATGCTTCAGCCGATAGATTTAGGAAGGTTCTTGATATTTGTCTCAACGCAAGAATATTCGACGGGGTTCTGGTGATTTTTACTCCCCAGTCTATAACCAAGCCAATGACTGTCGCCCAAACCCTTGTAGATGCAATGAAAGGCCATCGTCACCCTGTTTTTGCCTGCTGGATGGGAGGAAGGAGCACGGAACCGGCGGTGGCAATGCTCAATAAATCGGGGATCCCCACTCTCGCCACGCCGGAAAGGGCGGTTCAGGCTTTTCTTTCCATGGTAGCCTTTTCCCAAAACCAGAAATTGCTATTGGAGGTGGTGCCGAGATTGACACGAAATATCGTCTGGGACCATGAAAAAGCTGGGGAAGTTATGGCCCGGGCCGCCTCAAGAGATTTTTTGCCCGAATCAGACGTCCGGGAACTCCTCAGATCTTATGGGATGCCAGTTATCCGGACGGAGATCGCAGCCTCCGAAGCCCAGGCCACCTCCCTGAGTCGGGATATTGGATACCCTGTGGTTCTCAAAATATGTTCTTCTGGCATATCCCATAAGACTGATGTCGGGGGTATTCATCTTGATCTCCGCACCTCCCATGATGTCCGGAAAGCTTATAAGCTCGCTATCAAGTTGGCAAAACGAGATAAGCCAGATGTCAGAATCGAGGGTGTAACCATTCAACCTTATATTGCCAATCCCGATTTTGAAATTCTACTGGGAGCGAAACGGGACCGAGTCTTTGGACCAGTGATCCTTTTTGGGATGGGCGGAATTTATACTGAGATTCTCAAAGATACCGCACTCGGGCTACCGCCAGTTAACAGAGTGCTCGCGCGGCGAATGATGCAGGAAACAAAAGTCTATACCCTGTTGAAAGGTTATAGAAACCGGACTCCAGCAGATCTGGAACAGATTGAAGACCTTATCCTGAAGTTATCTCAGCTTCTCATCGATTTTCCTCAACTTTCCGAACTGGATATAAATCCAATACTGATTAAAGACGGGCAGCCCCTTGTGGTAGACGTGCGACTGTTGACTGGTCCCTGTGAAATTCACTCTTATTTCCACCTAGCCATTAGTCCGTATCCCCGGGAGTATGAATATCGGATGATTTCCAAGAGCGGGAAGAACATTTTCGTGAGACCGATAAGACCGGATGATGCCCTGCTGTATATGGACATGATTAAGTCGTTGTCATCGACAACCATCTATTACAGATTTTTTGGTGTGCTCAATGAGTTGCCACCAGCAATGCTGTCCCGCTTTACCCAGATCGACTACGATCGCGAAATTGCGCTGGCAGCCATCGATGAAGAGTCAGATACGGAACGCCTGCTTGGAGCTGCTAGAATCATCGGAAATCCAGACTGTATGGAGGGTGAGTTTGCCGTGTTGATTCGTGACGCCTGGCAAGGTAAGGGAATTGGAGCAAGTCTGTTGAAGAAATGTCTCTTGATTGCTGAACAGCGAGGATTCAAGCGGATCCATGGCATAGTGTTGAAAGAAAATACCCATATGCTAGCCCTTGCCCAAAAATTGGGATTTATGATCAAAAGAGCTGAAGACCCTGGAGAGTATGAACTGCAAATTAATTTCGAATCGCCGCAACTGGCCAAGGAATTTGCTGCATAATGTCAGATGGTGACCACCATGGATAGACAGACAATCATGCTGAGGATCAACAAAATCACCCCATGGATCCTACTGTTTTTGATTCTCTTAGCCGGAGGTGCTGTTGTCTTCGTTTTGGGTGTTTATCTTATTTATACGATCTATTTGAGCTTATTCTCAAATTAAATATTTGCCTACTATCGTCTCGCATCATGGACAGCACCAGATTGCGGCACGTTCGATTTTGCGGATGAGTTTTGTGATAGTCCTGCCTGTTAAGCCTTTGGCGCGCATTGAGTGCTCCTGCATTCCATGAAGCCCAAGCGCCGCCGCAGCATATCTGCCCTTGTTAACTTCTTCACCAATGACTCTTGCGATATTGTGCCCCTTGCCTACAAGCCAATTTATCCGGTCGCCGTTGACCCCATGATACAACAATATTGACTCTGCATGCTTGAATATTGGTAAGGAGTTATCTCCATCTGATGAGGCCACGTGAAACAGGGTAATTGCCTGGCTGGGTTCTGACGCAAGAATGTACCCGACATGGTCTGCAGCCCGAAATGAGCTGTCTGAACCGTCAAGACAAAGCAGCATATTTTTTCTTATGGGTTCAATCTCTGGACAGATCCAGACCGGGATGGAGCAAAGTCTTTTGATGACAGCCTGCGCAGTTTCATCAGCCTGGTTCTCAAACAACCACTGCAGGCTGTATGAGGCGCGTCTGCCCAGAGTGATGGCGTCGTATTGCCCCATCAGGGCTTCCTTCAAGATGTCCTCAATTTTACCGTAGTGTTCGGCACATGCTTTCGTATATATGTTCTCCCTTGGGATATCCTTATCCAGTAATAAATCTTTGGATTTGCCAATTGCTCTTTTGGCCTGAACGGTAAGCCGGGAATATTCGTCATCTGCCGGCCTCATCCACATATTGCCAAGTACACCTTTCATATCATTTCTGCCAGTGCTGTGAATGTGCAGCATCGTTACCTGGCAATCTTCAGCCAGATTGGAGAAAAATGAACAAATAAAACGAATACCAAACAGGTGCCTGACATTATCGCTTAGAGTGACAAGAAAATGAAACTTCATACCAGTCAGCCGCTCCCGCAGTTTTTCCATGAAACAGAAGGTTCATTCGGCCCCAAGTTGAAAACATTTACCTCATGGCAGACATTATCCGGGAAATGTGCCCTTTACTACTTCTGGTGCTTGAATCGATCTCTGTCCCTGGCGCTCAAGACCGGGATGGGTGAATGTCTGAAAACCTTGTCAGCTGTTGCCCCAAGTAAAGTCCCAAGGATGTTTTCTCTGCCTTTATTTCCTAGTACCAAAACGTCGACCTCTTTTGATTCGGCAAGCTGCAGTATGGTTTTAAACGGGACACCCACATGTACAAGTAATTCCATTCGGTTCAAATCTGAAGGGAAGTGTTTCTTAACCAATCGGAATATCTGTTGATATCGATCCTCTCTGACCTTTTTGGTGTAGAGTTCTGAATCAATCAAATCGGGACAATAGCGGTTAGCTTTTAAAACCACATCGATATCCCTGATATTGACAACATTTAAGACGATAATTTTCGCCATAAACCCTCTTGAAAGTGCCGTCGCAAAT
Source organism: uncultured Desulfofustis sp. (assembly GCA_905479735.1). Taxonomy (GTDB): domain Bacteria; phylum Desulfobacterota; class Desulfobulbia; order Desulfobulbales; family Desulfocapsaceae; genus JABDQA01. The sequence goes on along the minus strand of CAJQNS010000009.1, from coordinate 11,194 downwards.
TCCATCGTCAGCTTCGAATATTCAGAGAGATCTATACAGGCCATTATTTTGTGTACTTTTCTCATCTCGTTCCTCCCGCCATACTTCTTGTCATCGGATCTAATCTGCACCGTTTACTGCCCATTCTCGCCTATCTTTCAAATATCAAAAGAGCACGGACGTTATCTTTAAAATGTGCCCCTGCTGCAATGAGAAATCAGGTCATACAGCTATTCCGGCTCAGCGATTATTATTATTTTGTCCGGGCAACTATGCCCTCGCCGTCAAACGGAGCTTGGCCAGGGCCAGATGAGCTGCATTTACCAGCGGGTGCACCGTGGGCGCAGATGTCAGCAAGGGGTGGGTGGCAACTTGCATCATATCAATTTCACGTACCGTGACTTTCTTCTGTATTGCCAAGGCAATCACATTGATCATCTCTCCCACAGAAGACCCGCCTGACACCTGACCGCCTAAAATGATGCCTGACCGATCGGCAAATATGAGTTTTACCGTCATCATGCTTGCCCCTGGAATTATTCCAGGATGCCGATCCGGGGCTTTCGCGGTGGCGGAAACTTCACGAAACCCTTCGTTCTGGCAGGATCGGCACGTCATCCCGGCGCTTGCTAAGGACAAATTGCCGATCTTGGTAGAAAATGCAGCCACGGTGCCCCGTATTTGATGAATTACCCTGATGCCATAGATGTTTGTGCCCGCATTTCTCGCTTCCGCGGTAGCCGTCGAAGCAAGCCATACAGGTACCGCCTTACGAGTAAAAAAATCACGCTTCAAAGCACAGTCACCGACGGCAAAAATGTCATCGACGCTGGTACGCATGTACTCATCCACCCATATTGAATTGTTTTCGGCGATTCTTAGACCGGCTTTCTGGGCAAGCTCAATCGAGGGTCTGGCTCCATTACTTACCAAAACGAGATTAGCCGGAATTTTCTCTCCATTTTCAAGGGTTACAGAGGAAACACTGCTGTCACCGTCAATTGATGATACCCTGCAGTTGGTATGAATATTTACCCCCTGAAGGGTGAGAATTTGTGCCGCATCGACACAGAATTCATTGTCAAAGGCATTGTAGAGCAGTTTAGGCATCGCCTCGATGAGGTGGACATTAATGCTGGTAAACCGCGACAGCTCGTCGGCGAACTCCGCCCCGATAAAACCGCCGCCGATGATTACAACGTTTCTCGCGCGCTTCACTTTTCCTCGTAACGCTGTCAAGAACGCCAAACTCTTTTCGATGGTGTACACACCAGGGAGATTGACGCCCTGGATCGGCGGGATCACTGCATCTGTTCCGGTTGCCAGCACCGCTTTTTCATAACTCAAAAAGTCGCCGCCGCTGAAGATCACACGGTGATTATTGATGTCAAACGACTCGACTTTTCCGACCATGATATCAATTCCAGCATCCTCGAGCGGCTTATTCGCCATTATATTCAGTTTCGGGTCGTTGATGGTTTTCATCATATAGGGAATAGCACAGGGAATGACTCCGTCGCCTATCTCCTTGATAACGCATACCGATTTGTCCGGATATACGCTTTTTGCTGTCAGGGCGGTGATAATTCCAGCAGGCCCCCCTCCAATTATGACAATATCTGACTTCATCTCATCCTCCTGTTTTCGGCTAGTAAATTAGATCCCCAAGGTTGTCATCCTGTCATAGCTCTATTGCCTTCACTTACCAACAACAGAGCATTAACAGTGCCAGTCCATCACTTTCGCACATGGTCCGGCCTTTTTGGGTGCAGCCGAACCGAGCAGCGATCGCAATTACCCTCTAAAACACTGTAAACAAAGAATGTTTTTGTTTAATTACTTTCGAAAAAAGGTCATTTTCAGAATCGTCTATTTTGAGACGGGATGCCCGATTCTGATGACAGATTGGATATGTGCAGATGAGAGAAGAGAAACAACGGGTGCCATGCAGGACGCGTCTGCATGGACCGGAACCTCACTTGTGTCAGTTTTTTTTACAGTCTGTAAATTTTTATTACAAGCCCTGCAGACAGACCAAGTCAAGAACTCCAGTCTTCAGGCTGGATGACGGTTCTGAATATTGGGCGATATCGACTCAATGATCAGCAGCTGGTTGTGAAGTTTTGATCACCTGCCGTTCCCTGCTCTGATAGTTAGTTGAGTGGCACAGGACTTGCTCAAGAGTTGTCAGGTTCTGGCTTAATTTTGTGCCCGGGGCAGCCGAGTGAAGCACCACTATTTCAGACCTCCATTAAGTGTTTAAAATATACTTAAATAACAGACACATATCAAACTTAACCCAAATCAAGGGAGAAGGTCATGGATAAGGCTATTTATCTTATATTAGCTGGTGGTCGGGGGGAGCGATTAAGGCCTTTAACCGACAATGTTCCCAAGCCATTGGTGAGGTTCAGAAGTTCGGGGGCAATTATAGATTTTACCCTGCATAACTGTTTCCAGACGCAAACGGGCGATATGATAGTATTAACCCAGTACCAGGGTGATAAAATAACTGACTACATAAACAGTGGCTGGCACTCAATATTCAGGGCTCAGGGTAGAAATATCAGCTGCCTTGACAGCAAATATTTCACCCCGGGAGAATTCAGGGGTACCGCAGATGCCGTCTACAAAGCGCTCAGCAGTATGCGGCGATTACCAGAATATGTCTTTGTTCTTGCAAGTGATCATATTTATCAGATGAATTACCATGACATGCTTCGCTTTCACAAAAAACATGGAATGGCAGCCAGCGTAGGATGTATTGCATGTCCCCGGCATCAGGCAAGGAGGTTTGGCATCCTAAAGACTGATTTCGCGAACCCGATAAGTTCATTCCATGAAAAACCTGCGTCTCTGGAAAACATAGTTAAAGCAGATGAAAAACTTTATGCTTCAATGGGAATATATGTCTTTTCGACAAAGAGATTGTGTGACTACCTGTTAAAAAACCAGAATGACCCATCCCATGATTTCGGCAAGAATATTCTTCCGGCAATGGCGAAAAAGAGAGACATCTGGGCTTTCCGCTTTGTCGATGAAAACGGTGATAACGCCTACTGGCGTGATGTTGGGGATCTTGCAGCGTATTGGGAAGCAAGCCTTGAACAAATATATGGCTTAAGGAACTATCTTCAATATGACTTAAAACCGGATATGGAGAAGATTCCCATATTCAGGGACCATTATGTGAAACTGCAAATCAGCGGGCGTAGAAAAATCATAAATTCAAAAATCGCCGACTCCGTCGATATTGATGACGCACACATTGAAAATTCCATAGTATGCCCTGGTGCCAGGATAGAAAACGGCGCGACGGTCAGAAGATCCGTTGTTATGGATGGTGCAGTTATCAAAGGCGACTCATGCGTGATCGATGCGGTTGTGCAACCTTACAAGGAAATTTGCGGCAGTACGGTAGGCTGGGGAGCATGCCCATAGCCCTGGGAACGGCCATATGTATCGGGGGGTTACACCTGCCAGGATAGAAACATTATTCTGTCTCAGCAGTGATCGACGTCGTCATTGTTCAGTTCGGGTGCCGCGAAATTATTGCTGTACCTGTGTTCTACTATTTCGAAAAGTTGGTCTGAAAATTCGGAAGCTTTTCCGTTATTGCCAAAACATGTTTCCAGTTCCCGCACTGCAACTGCCAGTTCGTTGTCATCGAATACGTGTTTGATCCAACGTGAGAAATCATGACGCCTTAGATGACCGATTATCACCTCCGGGTCCATTTGCTCGCTACTTTGAACCAAGTCGTGCAGGCAGTAGACAGGTTCTCCCAGCGCCCCTCCTCTAATGGTATAGACAAATGCCTGGTTCTGATGACTGCATGCGTCAAAATACTTTTGCCGATGACGAACATGTCTGGTGAGTCGCGGAGCTACAGTAAACCTGCGCGGCTGGCCCTTGGTCTCAGAAGTCGGCGGTAACAGCGCTGCCTCGGTTTTATCCAGGTTGGCGATTGTTTCATACCAGGCATCGGCCAAACGTATATTCATTGCCTGCATGATAGCATCTATCTCTTCTCTTCGCGTATTACGGGTGGCGACGATAACCTCCATTGACCGGAGGACCTTTGGCTCCAGCAAAGAGGGCTGATAACTAACCATTATATGAGATCCCAGCTCCTGATCGAGGAGATCCTCTCTTAGTGAATCATGTAAAAAGTAATGGCATTCATCGATGAGAATGGAGTGAGGGTATCCCCATTTGCGGCGATATTTTGCCACCAGCGGGAGTAATTTCAGGATATAGGCGGTCTTACTGTGTTGATCGAGATGAGAGAAATTGAGTATAATGTTCAACCCTTGACGGAGAAGTGTCAGCAGCCCCTTAAAATCTGGAAGAGGGTTGCCGCCACCGAGCATCAGCGTGTTGGACATAAAGGCGAGACTGCCGTAATCACCCTCTGGATCGATGACCATAACGGTGTAACGCTGCAGGATCATCTGCTCACAGAACAGCCCGGCGATACGTGATTTACCGCTTTTCGAATCACCGAATATAAGGATATTTCGGCCCCGGTTTGATATTTCAAACGAAGTCTGACCTGCTTTTGATTCCAGGGTGAAACTATAATGTCTCGTGCCGCTGACCGGAAGGCGTTTACGGTGAGATACTTGGCTGATATATTCAGCGACGCTTTTCAGGTTTTCCCCGGGCAGGATATAGTCCGCTTCATTCCTTAGGAAATAAGGAGCCCATAGAACTGCAACACCATATTCACATTCTTTCAACAGTTCATAATCGTTTTCTGCGTTGCCAATACCGATTGTGTTATGGGTCGATGTTCCCAGGATATTCAATATCTCGATCAGACCGAGGGATTTGTTAATTGACCGGGGCAATATCATCAATCTGCTATGGTTAAAGGCTATGGCGAGAGGAAGATTGTTGTTTCTGATAATAGAGAGAGCGGACTCGGCATGTTCAGCGTCCATATCAACGAGGCAGCGCCCGGCCACAAATTCAATGCCGCGATCACGGAGTTCATGAAGCAAAACGGGAAACGGAGGGGGGCCAAGTACTCTGCGATGTCCGTTCCGCAATAGAATTACAGCTCCATTTTCAGCCACGACGCCATCCACAAAGGTCAGGTCTCCCGCGACCCTGCGCAATTCACGAAGAATCCTTCCCGTAACGATAACCACATGGAGGCCGGTTGAGCGAGCCTCTATGATTGCCTCACGGACGTGCAAATCGAGTATTCCGTTTTCAGCTATGGTGCCGTCATAGTCGACAGCGATGGCGCGTAAAAGCATCAGTCTATTGTTTTTCGGAACGGATTCATCACCAGCACGGGGCAATGAGCATGTTTCACCACCCGTCTGGCCACGCTGCCGAGCAAGATGCTTTCCAGGCCTTTGGAACCGTGTGTGCTTATTATTATGAGATCGGCCTGAAGCGATTCAGCATATTTGACGATCTCTTTGACCGGCTCTCCGCTCCCGATGAACCCCGTCGAACCGGGACTTTTTTTTTCGAGTTCCTGGACAAGCTCTTCCATTCTGTCTCGCATTCCCCGCTCGTACTGCAGCTGAAACTCGGCCGACATGGGCATGCCCATCATTCCATCTCCGGTTATGAGCTCAACAATATGAACCAGGTGTAATTTTGCAGACAGGGAGCTTCCCAGGTAGATCGCATATTCAACCAGTTTTTCTGTGTAGCTGGAAAAGTCGATGGGGACGACGATGTTTTCAACATTTTTCATTTTAGCTCTCCCAGGGTCTGTGGACATGTACAGCGTCCGTTATCTTATTACTGCCGGCATCATCTTCCAGGTCTATCACTTCCTGATTAGACATTTGCATAATATATGCCACTTTAAAAGTATCGTGTGGAGGTGCGCGCTCTCTTCTATAGAGATGGCATGTTATATGCAAATCATTGCCAGGGTGTACTAGATTGAAGGAGAAACAGAGTGATGATATCAATTGCCCTCTTCCCGTGCACGTTCACCGATGGCGCAAGGATTGTGGGAGAGTTGTCCTACACTCTTGAAAAGCCCGTCTATACGGACCAGATGATTCTAGATATGATGTCGGAGCAACAGGGTATCGCGGTCACAGAGCTGCAGGATAGGTTGTTTACTCGAACGCACAAGGCCAGCCGTCTCAGCTTTGAGAAAGAAAAACTGATCGAATGCGCCAGGTATTTTCTCGACCAGATTCAGTCAGAGGCCACAGATTATCTCTATTACGGATTTTTTGCTTCCCTCATCGACACAAGCAGCACCTTGACCCAGAGAATATTAATCGTTGCCGATCATCACTGTCGGATCAAGCGGGCCCAGAGGCAAGAGCATCTATCCGAATCAAAGGCCAAATCGGCCATCCATGAACATGACGTCAAAGTATCCTGCTGGACTAGATTCCTGCATGATCGGCCTCCCTATCATGCGGACTTGTTTGATACTGTCATCAGGTATGAGTGTCAGGACCTGTTCGACGTGATCACCTACATCTGTATGAAATATGATGCTCATCTTTATGAGCATCCACAGCTTTGTTAGAAATCGTTTTATGAGGATGGTCAAATTATCTGTTTTTAAACCAAATTTACTGGTATTAGAAAAGTTGAAGACAGAAAATTATGAAGGATGTTATAGATGCTGGCATCACTTAGCTTACGGACCAAACTAGCTTCCATTTTTTGGGCCATGTTCTTCATGGTCCTTATCTTCATTAGCGGTATTGTGTGGAATACTCATCTGGTGACTACCATGCTCTCCGAGGTCATGCAAAAAGACCTGATACTCTATGAAAAGGCTCGTGAAATGGAATTGGCTCTGGCCAACCAGAAGGGCTATCTCACCTATTATTTTGTTGACGGCGATAAAAAATGGATCGATTCACTGACTGCCTACCAGAAGATGTTCCGCCAGGATCTCGACAAGGCCCGGGCCCAGGATCTTGATGAAGAGCAGCAGAGACGGCTGATTCAGATCGAGCAGGCATATCAGCACTACCAGGCGGCGAAAGATGAGGCCATTCAGCAGTACCGACTGTATTCAAATCCAGAGATCATATCAGTATCTCACGAGAATCAGCGCAGATTGTTTTTCAGTCTGCTTGAATACTGTAAGTCATTCAGTCTCTATCAATCAGAAATAATATCAACGGCTAACAAACATGCCGTTGAAAGCTCAAAGCACTTTGTTCGTATTGGCCTCTGGGCAATCGTTGTCTTTATCGCATTGTGTGCATTGTTTCTCTTTGTTCTTTACAGGCAGATTCTCGGTCCGATTCGCGATCTGTTAATTAAAACGGGGGGCAGTCACACAGACAGGTCGAAAGATGAGGTCTTCTCGTTGAGTCATTCGTTGAACGGGATGATGAAGGATATCGATGAAACCCATAATGAACTCACCAAAAGCCGGAAAAACCTTATCCATGCCGAGCGTATGGCGGTGGTCGGCGAGCTCGCTGCCGGCGTTGCCCACACGATCCGGAATCCGCTTACCTCAATAAAAATGAGGATGTTTTCACTATCTCGACAGATAGTTCCCAACCAGGAACAGAATGAAGACCTGATGGTCATATCCAATGAAATTGAAAGAATAGATAAAATCGTTCGCAATTTCATAGAGTTTGCCCGGCCACCAAAGTTAAAGTTCGAGAGGCACAGTCTGGAGGAGTTGGTACACTCAGTCAACACCCTGATGAAATACCGTCTAAAAAAGCATAATGCAGAGATTGTCTACGATTTCAAACCAGGTTTTTCAAAGATCCTGGTCGATAGTGACAGGCTCAAGGAAGCCCTGCTCAATCTGGTTACCAACAGCTGCGAGGCGATGCAGCCTGGTGGTAAAATCTACATTGGTGAATCCCGCGAAAATGACCCCGAGATCGGAGAAGTGGCAGTTTTAACGGTAAAAGATGAAGGCCATGGAATTCCGGAGTCCATCAGAGACGAAATAACCAAGCCGTTTTTCACAACCAAGGATGAGGGATCTGGCCTTGGTCTCTCCACTGTGTCCCGCATAGTGGAGGAGCACGGGGGAAAACTTGATATTTTAACAGCTGACGGCGGGTTTGAAATACTTGTCAAATTACCGGTTTAAGGAAGATATCATGAGTCTGATACTGATCATAGATGACGATCGCCAGCTCTCCAGCAGCTTTTCGAAAATCCTCGTTCAGGAAGGGTACCAAACGGCGGCGGCATTCAGTGGTCAGGAAGGAATAGAGCAAGTGGAAAGGCTTAAGCCTGAGCTGGTAATTCTCGATATCCGGCTTCCAGACATGACCGGTATTGAGGTGTTAGAAATCATACATGAACGTACTCCGAAACTGCCGGTGATCATGATCACTGCTTTTGGAAATACGGAAACCGCCATCGATGCGATCAAGATAGGTGCACACGACTTCATCTATAAGCCATTTGATGTAGCTGAAATGCTGGAACTGGTCAACAAGGGCATTGTTGTCGGTCATTGTATCTCCTCTCCGGTGGAGTTAAATCCTGAAATGGATAATTTTTCAGGGCATGAGGCCCTGGTCGGGCGGAGCAGGCAAATGCTGGAAGTCTACAAAGCTATTGGCCTGGTCAGTTCAACCGCTGCGACGGTATTGGTAAGAGGTGAGTCGGGAACCGGCAAGGAGTTGGCCTCCCGGGCGATCTACAACCATTCGAGCCGCACGGATAAACCATTCATGGTTATCAACTGCGTGGCTATTCCCGAGACGCTTCTGGAAAGTGAACTGTTCGGCTACGAGAAGGGTGCGTTTACCGGAGCCAATCACAGCCGAATCGGCAAGATTGAGCAAGCACGCGGGGGCACGGTATTCTTAGATGAAATAGGTGATATGCCTCTTGGGGTGCAGGGAAAATTATTAAGACTGCTTCAGGAAAACTCCATTGAACGTCTAGGAGGCAAGGAGCCAGTCAATGTAAACGTGCGTATAATTGCCGCCACGAACAGAGATCTTGAGGCCGCAGTCAGAGAGGGAGCGTTCAGGGAAGACCTCTATTATCGTCTTCGCGTGGTGACGATTACGATGCCGCCGCTGAAAGACCGAAAGGAAGACATCAAGATGCTCATCAGTTATCTGATGAACAGGCTGACCGTGGAAATGGCAATACCCAATCCGGGCATAACGGAAGAAGCGATCGAAAAGATCACTCATTATGACTGGCCGGGAAACATCAGGGAGCTTTCTAATACCCTGAAAAAAAACCTTATTTTCAACAGGGGTGGGGCCATACAGGCCGATGAAATCGCCTTCCCGGATGTTATCAGTGCCGAGCCGATCGGCGATATCGCCAGCGCCGAAAATGTGCAGTCCTGGGTTCAAAAGGTCCTTACCTCTGGGGCCAAGGATAAAGCCTACGAGTTTTGCCTGGATCACGTTGCCGCACTGCTGATCAAGGAAGCACTCGATATGTTCGAAGGCAACAGGTCCCAGGCGGCGAGAGTTTTGGGAATTTCCAGACCAACCCTGCACGCCAAGATGAATAAGTATCGGATAGATTCCGATTCCGCCGCGGAAGAATAGAAATCGTTCTCTAAATTGTTCCCCCTTGTATTCTACTTAGCCGGAACGCCCTCCCAGGCATGATACTTGCTAGATTTATTGTGAAGACGCTGGATTACAGCTCCAGAAACAGTGTCGTTGCCGTGGTCCTTCAGTGATGGCCTGAGGCAGAAACCAGCGTAACAATAAACTGTGGGAGGGTGCAATGATAAGGTTCAATAGAATTTTGGCATGTGTGGATTTGTCCGAATACTCGAGAAAAACCATGGAGTATGCCGTCGCTCTCTCAAGGGCCATGATGACCGACATGATCGTTTTGAATGTCATCAATATTCGGGAAATTGAGGCTATAAATCGGGCAGCTAACCATTATTCCGGACAGGGGCAGATCTGTGTGGATGACTACGTTGAGCAGACGAAAGCGGATCGTCTAAAGCGGGTCTATGAATTGATCAACAATTATTTTTCTCCAGACAGCAACAAAATTACTGCAATTGTTGAGGTAGGCGTACCTTTCAAGACCATTTTAGAGATCATTGAAAGAAAAAAAATCGATGTGGTCGTACAAGGCAACAAAGGCCGAACAAATGCCGTCGGCGCCTTGTTCGGATCTCATGCCGAGAAGGTTTTCAGGCACTCACCGGTCCCGGTTTTCAGCGTCAGGAGCTGACCTTCCCCAATAAATCGGGCCTCCTTCATCTCATCTTAAAGGAGGCAAGGACCTTACCACCTACTTAAACACCGATGCAGGATCTGCGTTAGCCGCCTATCTATGTATGCGACCACCGACACGGGAGCAGCAAATCTTTCTGGTGGAAAAAGGCAGCTACAAGGCTAAGCCGCTTTCGGTGCGAGGCATCTAGAAGCCGATGGAGTAGTACTCGAAGAAGGGTGGTGTTCCGATCACCTGTCATCAGCATCGTCATACGATGGCTACCCAACTGCTCAATAATAGCGCCGATATCGTTGCCATCCAGTAACTGCTTGGCCATTCAAAGATCGAGCTCACCATGCGCTACAGCAAACTGTCGGTTGTGAAGGCCCAGACAGATTATTTCCAGGCGATGGAGAAGATCACAGGAATCGGGGAGCGGGATCCGGCCGCCTACGTGCCGCCCATCAGGAACTAGTTCCTGATGGGCACAGAAAAACCTTGACTCAGGGGAAAACAGAGGCCAAACTGTTACCAGTTAACATATTAATATAAATAATAAAAAATAATATGTTAGGCGGATTTCCTGACGGGTTACGGAGGACCCCTTCTATGCAAGTGAAGATGCTTGTATCGGCAATATTAAGTTCAATGCTCAGTCGCTGATATTGCCTTATCTATACATCTTCGCCATGCATGATCCATTACATATTAAGGTTGCCATTGCGCATCTCCGATCTCTGACAAGAAGATCGCTTGCCCAGATCTGTTTGCAAGTTTACAGTTTAGACACCAGCTTTTCAGGAGGAGGCGCATGAATATTAGAGAAATTAGAGCCATTGGCCTTCGCGGAGCAACGCCGGAGGGGGGATGGAGTGATGAATTGGAAGGGGATGACTGTGTACACACACTGATTACCGTCGTCACTGATGAAGGGTTAACTGGACTGGGCAGTGTATTCACCAATGACGATCTCGTTAAAAGTGCGTTGGCCGTATTAGAACCCCTCTATCTTGGAGAAAATGCTCTGGAGCCGGAGCGTGTTTCTGAAAAACTGCATCAAAATATGTTCTGGCTC
>CAJQNS010000008.1 GCA_905479735.1 uncultured Desulfofustis sp. | reverse complement strand
AATTATCTTTGTTTATGGTGACCCTGAATATTACAGCAGGTTTGGCTTTAGAGTGGATGTGGCTGAGCCTTATATGCCGCCGCATAAACTGCACTATCCCTTTGGATGGCAGGGGCTCAGCCTCAAAGAATGCAGTATTGGGAAGCCCTCTGTCAAAATAGTTTGCGTCGATTCTCTCAACCATCCGGAGTTGTGGTAGATATGCTGCTAAGGCTCGGTTAAACCGGACGCCGGTGAGCTTTTAAGCTCATATAGCCAGCGAGAATATCTGCTGGACCGTGGAATTGGTTGCGACTCAGAAAATCCTCGATCGAAAAAATAATATGAAGCAGACTATGGGAAGCAGAGAAGGGTCTTATCAGGTAATCTTCTCTTTAATATCTGGCCGGATGTTTTCTTTATCAACGAGACTGCGAATGCCCTTCAGCGCACCGACTGGGGATTCATCGCGGCTGCATAATTTTGGAAACTCCTGGCATAAGCCTACGTATTCTTGATTTTCCTCTGACCACGAAACTTTAAAATTTTTTCTAAATGCCATAACTCTCTATTCTCTTTAATTTTTAGAAGACGACTAAGATTAATCAAATCTTCGGTCAGTTAGTTTATGGTCTGAAGGCTAACACAAATCAAGCCAAAATAATACCTGCATCAATTAGTGGGCTTACTTCCGCAGATCGAGTCCGGACCTACCGTAGGTAAAGCAGTGGTTGTGTTATAAACCCCTGCCTTCTCGAATGATCCAGAGATTACGCCGAGTTCATGAGCACTAACCCAGCTGCGCAACACGAGTAATCAATACGAGTAATCTGTGGATCTGAAATTCTATCGCCACTTAAATTGAAGATTATACCTATCGTGCATCTGATCGGGGATCTTGGGGAGTATCTTCAAATCTAATCCGATTTATTCCCCAAAAGGACATGGCCAATCCCAAAATGACTGAAAAGATACCAAAGAACAGAATGGGAAGGTGCCAAAACAGTAGTGATTGATCCGCCTCACCCCAAGGGGCAATAACTGCTCCATAAAGGTACATGGCCGAAAATGCCAATCCAACCATTACACAGAGACTGCCAATAAATAGAATTACGTAGGTGAAGAGTTTTCTGAAAGCCATATTAACCTGGGTTGATACTAAGAAGTAGAGACCAGATTCGACTGGTACCCTTCTTTACTTCATCGACAATGATACACATCTGTAATGGTAAATCGCCAAAACACATTGTCGACTTGTGATCCATGAAGTTGTTCCTTTATTCCATCGCCATTCCCATAGGTGTGATGTTATCACCTGAGACCTTAGTACTGCTTGGCAACAGTGCTGGCTACAATGGGGCATTATTTTTTTTGTCCGTGGCAGTTGCGGCAGTGGTCTCCTGTATGTGTGCGTATAGCATGTTTTATCTTGGCAGGCAGGCAGACGAGGGAAATGAGTTGTCTCTGTTGGCCAAGGTTCTCGGCAGATTTCCAGCAGCAGCCCTTGTTATCTCAGCCCGGCTTTCAGTGACCCTGCTGGCGGCAACGAGCGTCCTGGTGACCGCAGGTTTTGCCTTTAATGAGATATTTGTCTATTGGTTTCCCAACTTCGGATTTGCGTTTCTTCTCCTTGGTTTCATTCTTGTCTTCAATATCATTGATAAATCATGGGCCGCCAATTTCCAACTGCTCTTGGTAAGCTGTATCCTGTTGAGTTTTTCAGTATTGCTCATCGAGGGCCTGTTTTCGTCACCTTCCGCGAATATAACGACTCAGGCAAGTGAGCTTACCAGTCTGGCTGCTGCACCTGGAGCTCTTTTGCTCTTTCTTGGCTTTGATCTCATCATCAATTCCCAGGCGAAAAACAAACTTATACCGGCACTTGCGGCTATCTGTACCATATTTATGCTGTTCATTTTATGGGGCGCGGTATCAAGGGCGTACGTACCGTCTAGCTCACTTATCGAGTCGTCACTGCCCCACCTCAAGGCAGCCAGATCAATCATGGGGCAAAACGGTCGACTGCTAATGGGAGTGGTTGTTATATGCGGGGCAACAGCAGCTGTTAACGGCCTGTTTCTCTATATGGGCCAGACGGCATCTGATCTTGCCGAGCAAGAAATTATACCGAGGTTCAAAGGAGAAAAAACGCTCCATCGTCTGGCCATTATCCTGCTGTCTTTAACCATCGGTACCCTCATGATGTCAGGTCTCGCAGGAGAAGACAAACTCACCATATACTATCGTGGTGCCCTTGTGCTGTGGCTGCTATTGCTCTCTTTTCGTTGCTTCACCGCAGCGTATTTGCACTCATCCCGCAAGAGTTTCTCGTTTGTAGCCGTGACTACCGGCTGTATAATTGGGTTTTTGAGCCTTCTCTTGGTAACTGCCGCCGAGTACACCAGGGAGCAATTATTTTTTTGCCTGCAAGTATATATTTGTGCATTACTTTTAATGTTAATTTGGCCAGCGATGGTCAAATTATTTTCAATAATTAATAGATAATCTGATAAGGAGAAATACTTATGAAACAACTCGTTTTGTTGTTCGCCTTTATGATCACCCTTGGAGCGGCAGCAAATGTCTGGTCAGATGACTTGATTATGGACAAGGACGCTCTCAACGCCATGCTGGCTGCACCTGATTTGGTTATTCTTGATGTCCGCACCGGAAAAGATTGGAGCTCGAGTGAGTTCAAAATCCAAAGTGCAGAACGGGCCCCTGCTGCAGAATATGCCGACTGGTCTGCATCTTATTCCAAGGATAAAACTTTAGTTCTTTACTGTGCTTGACCGAACGAAGCTACCAGTGCCGGTCTGGCGCGGAAACTACGTGGTGATGGTTTTACCAAGGCTTATGCTCTTAAAGGTGGATGGCGTGAATGGCAGCGCAACAAGTTTCCGGTCGAGGAAAAATAATTGACCAGTAGACACCCCGGAACCTTGAGAGAGGTTTTCTCAACCACACTAAAATAGATCAACGCTAATCAGGTTAAGATTATTCTTCTCTATCTTCAGATTTCAAAGGCTCAACGCTGCGCTGAAAGAGATTCTGAGATCAGTTGGAAAATCCGTAACCTGATTAGCCAAAATAGAAGTTGAAAACAATCAGGAAACTTGCACATGAATAGATCAATCAAGCCCTATGGCTCAACACGGCACCTGCAGGGTCTGGTGTCGTGTGAACCTGCTCGGTGAATGACCGTTGAAGCATTAATCCCAGCGACAAGGATACCCATACCTTTGCGGTCCCTTGACGCTCCTCAATGAATCGGAATTAGACCCAATTCTCGGCAAGCACTGCATTGCTTTGACCACTTTGGCTTTTACAAAGCGAAATTCCAGTCGGTTAATTTCCAGTTCAGTCTTTGAGTAAGCACAAACCCTGGAACAAAATTCCTGATCCAAATCTTCGGAGAGACACTATGCATTTTGATTTTGCGCATGCTGCGGTAGCGGCCATTCTGATCTATCTCACCGTCTGGGTTCTGAGAAAGACCGGAATCGTCACAGAACGAGAAAAAGGCCACTTTCAATGGAATTGGAAGCTGTTTGGAGCCATATTTTTAGTCATGTTCGTATTCAATATAATCTGGCCCTACAACTGAGCAACATCGAGTGAGGGGTGTATCGTCAGGGGTGAAAACTGATTGGTTGGAAATTATGGGCAACAATTCTTCTAACTCTTAGGATCAGCACTAAATCTATCGAAACATTCTGAATAAAGCCCATATCGAGAGAATTGCCAGCACAGGCCAGATCACGAGAAGGTCGACCCGGATATTTGCCTCAGGGGTCTTGATCAAAACCAGCAACTCCCAAGCTGCAAAAAGTCCCCAAGCCATTGAGGCGATAAGCAGTGATCGAGGATGTCGGTTAGTGCCGAGTTCTGTAAGGCGCAGAACGAAATATGCCGCAAGAAATATAACGGCTACTACAAGAATACTGAGTGGCTTCGCGACGAATAGGGATGAGAGAAAATCCAAGTTAAGCCCTCCATCAACTGGCCGGCTTCACCAGGAAGGGGTGTGGCTTCTGGACAACGCCTGCCGATTACATGTCACTTAGTTGAGCGGGTCGGCACCGAATCGGTTCTGCCCCCTCGTGCCCTGCTGGATAAACCAGAAAACCAGGATTATGAACCCGATAACAGGGATAAACGAGATCAGCAGCCACCAACCCGATTTATCCAGGTCGTGCAATCTTCTAACGCCCACTCCTATGGATGGCAACAAAAGGGCCAGTCCCCAGATGGTGCTGAAAATGCCGTAACCTGATGGATTGTTGAAAATGAGGCTATCGAGAACAGATAAGGCTATTGCCACGCCCCATGCAAACAGGGCAAACCACCAGTACTCCGAGCGTGGTGCTCGGTTGTTGAAATTAACATATTTTTCTTTCAGGCATGTTCCTACTGCTTCACTGAAACTCATCATAATACTCGGCTCTCCTTGCGTGCTTGCATTGTTTTGATAATGATCAATGAATTTCTAGGTAGAGACCGGATCCCTGCCATCGCCTGCCATCGCTTTGTAGCCGGCAGTCTCTGCGTTTCTTATCGTAGTGATAGGAGCACCACTTATGGTCATGAGCACAGGCCTGGGTGCACTCATTAATCATTCTTGCTTTGCTCTCTTGCCTGTGACACAGATAGGGCAACACTAAGCAAAGGAATTGTTCAGTCAAGTCAAAGTGTCGGGGAGAAAGAAATTCGAAATGATGGATTTAGATTAACCACCCGGGCAGGCTTGATTTTACCTTAATGAGGAAACATCTGTGTTTGGTGGATGCGCAAGCAATGTCTATTGGTGAGTCTGTCGCACCCCCATAATTAAAATACACAGGAGAGAGTCAAACTATGCGCAGCATCATGATAGCAGCATTTTTTTCAGCGTTATTGTTCGCCCTGGGAGGCGGAATATTGGCAGCACGTGAGGATATCAAAGTTGAACGGGTCAGCTTTGAGCGCGGCAAGAACAGCGCCACCATCGAAAGTTCGATAACCGGCTATGCGGTGATCGACTATATCCTTGGCGCCCGCCAGGGGCAATATATGAATGTCAGCATGGCCACCGACAATGGTGCCAATTATTTCAATATCCTGGCCCCAGGTGAGAACCAGATCGCTATGTTCAACGGTTCAATAAACGAGAATCAATACGAAGGCATATTGCCCGAGTCAGGCGACTACACGGTCAGGGTCTATATGATGCGCAGTGCCGCACGCCGAAACGAAACTGCCAGCTATCGACTGGAAATTATCATCACCGCTGCCGAAACCCAGCCAATAGCGGTGGCACCTGTCGAACCCGCACCTGCCACTGACGCTAAAGTTGAGGGGACGCCGTTCCACGCCACCGGCCAGGTGCCCTGCTCGATGGGAGATGCGCCCCAGGGATCAGCGCAATGTGACTTCGGCGTGGTTCGCGGTAAGCCTGGTGACGCGCAAGTCACCGTGACACCGCCGGGCGGGTTTGAACGCGTCCTGAAGTTTAGCGGCGGAAAAGTGAGTTCCGAGGTGGATGGTTCGGTCAAGGCCGTGAAGAGCGGTGATCTGTGGTTGATCGAGGTCAACGACTACGAGCACTATCGGATCCCTGAGGCGGTGATCACCGGTGGTTGAGCTGTTGATCGTTGAAATTCAGCGGCATCGATCTAACATTTTAATATAAATAGAAAAAAATACGTTTACGTTGAATGGTTGAGAATC
>CAJQNS010000007.1 GCA_905479735.1 uncultured Desulfofustis sp. | reverse complement strand
CGTTTACCAATGGAGCCATTTGCAAAACAATCTTTTCGCCCAAACTTTGCGTTATGCTCAAAATTTTATCCTCGGAATATCAATCATATGCCTGTGGTAAAATTTCTCGCATGCCTTGATTTTGAACTAAAATCTTAGTTTTGCAAAAGGCTCAATGGATATAAAAACAATTAGATTTCAGTTTATTTTTCATGAGCTGGCGCTTTTATCCAGAAACCGTGATAGACAACCACTTTTTCAGTTTTATCTTTGTTTTATAGTTTTGCATTTTTATATCAAGTGCACCGCGCAAAACTCAATTCCAGTTCTTGAGTATTTTTCTACTACATTTCCCAAAAGGAGGAGTGACATGAGGGTTCCAAAGAGATCTCTAATGGGTTCATTACTTGCCGGAGGAGTGTTGCTTGCAACCACTATGGTTTTTGCAGCCGACAAACCCAACATCCTCGTCATTTGGGGTGACGACATCGGCGGTTTCAACGTCAGTGCCAACAACCAGGGCATGATGGGTTACAAGACGCCCAATATTGATCGAATTGCAAAGGAAGGGGCCTTGTTCACCGATTGGTATGGCCAGCAGAGCTGCACGGCAGGTCGTGCCGCATTCATCACCGGCCAGTCGCCCATGCGCACCGGCCTGACCAAGGTCGGTCTGCCCGGGGCGCCTGAGGGTATGAAGAAGGAAGACCCGACCATTGCCGGTCTGCTCAAGCCACTCGGCTACGTCACCGGTCAGTTCGGCAAGAACCATCTGGGTGACCGTGACGAGATGCTGCCGACCGCCCATGGCTTCGATGAGTTTTTCGGCAACCTCTACCATCTGAACGCAGAACAGGAACCGGAGCATCCTGACTATCCGAAAGATCCTGAGTTCAAGAAGAAGTTCGGCCCGCGCGGCGTCATTCGCAGCAGCGCCGACGGTAAGATTGAAGATACCGGGCCGCTGACCATAAAGCGTATGGAGACAGTGGACGAGGAAGTCACCATTGCGGCGCTTGATTTTATGGACCGGGCCGTGAAAAGCGATAAACCGTTCTTCGTCTGGTGGAACTCTACCCGCATGCACATCTGGACTCACCTCAAAGAAGAGTCGAAGGGTAAGACTGGGCTTGGCGTGTACGCCGATGGCATGGTTGAACACGATGCCATGGTCGGCCAGTTACTTGAGAAGCTCGATGAACTGGGCATAGCAGACAATACAATTGTCATGTACTCAACCGACAACGGTGCCGAATTTTTCTCCTGGCCCGACGGCGGAACCACCATGTTTCGTAACGAGAAAGCCACTCAGTGGGAAGGCGGTTTTCGCGTACCGACCATGATCCGCTGGCCCGGCGTGATCGAGCCAGGCTCGGTCATCAACGAGATTGGGGCGCATGAAGACATGTTAAGCACCCTGCTTGCAGCAGCTGGAGAGCCCAATGTAAAAGAAGAGTTGCTGCAGGGTAAGACAGTCGGCAACATGACCTACAAGGTCCACCTTGACGGCTACAACCTTATGCCTGCACTTAAGGGCAAGGCCGATTGGCCGCGCCATGAGTTCGTTTATTGGACGGATGACGGTCAAGTCGCTGCGCTGCGCTACAACAACTGGAAGGCCACCTTCCTGAAGCAGAACTCCCATGGGATTGACGTGTGGAGAAAGCCGTTCGAGGTCCAACGAGCGCCAATGCTGACCAACTTGCGCATGGATCCGTTTGAGCGCGCGGTAGATGAGAGTATAGACTACAACCACTGGTGGGTGGATCACATGTTTATGATCGCCCCCGCCGCCGGATACATCGGTGAATGGCTGCAGAGCTTCCGCGATTTTCCTCCACGCCAGAAGCCTGGCAGTTTCAACCTTGACCGTGTGATGGAATCCATCACCAAGGGCGCTGGCGACAAGTAACGACTCTTAGTTAGGCCCTATCGATCACCCAGGATCAGCGGACGGTTGAGATCTGCCGCCGCTGAGCCTGGGTGATAAAACTGGTCACACATCCCGCAGCGACAGAGAAATTCGCCCCCGCTTCTGATCAACCTCAAGGACTCGAACCGTCACCTGCTGACGGACCTTCACTACCTCAGAAGGGTCCCGGACAAATCGATCGGCCAGCTGACTTATATGGATAAGGCCGTCCTGGTGAACTCCTATATCAACAAAGGCGCCGAACTTGGTCACATTGGTCACTATTCCCGGCAGCCGCATTTCAGGAATTAGATCACCCATGGTGCGAACCTCTTCAGCAAAGGAGAAAACAGCAAAGGTCTCCCGGGGATCGCGGCCGGGCTTGGCGAGTTCCTCCATGATATCCCGCAGGGTCGGCAATCCCAGTGAGTCACCCACATAGTTGTTGATATCCACCTTCTTCCTGGCCTCATCGCTGGAGACAAGATCAGCCACCTTGCAGCCAGCATCCGCGGCCATCTTCTCAACAATTGCATACCTTTCAGGATGGACACCTGAGCCATCCAGAGGATTTTTTGCAGCATGGATGCGGAGAAAACCTGCGCTCTGCTCAAAGGCCTTGGCCCCCAATCGTGGAACCTTTTTTAATTCCTTGCGGCTGGTAAAAGGACCGGTCTCTTTGCGATATTGGATGATGGCGGCCGCCAGAGCCGGGCCAAGCCCTGAGACATAGGTGAGGAGTTCAAGAGAGGCACTGTTGACCTCCACACCAACCGAATTGACACAGCTGGTCACCACATCCTCCAGGCTTTTCTTCAATTCAGACTGGTTAACATCATGCTGATATTGCCCCACACCTATCGATTTCGGATCCAGCTTTACCAGTTCTGCCAGAGGGTCCTGCAATCTTCTGCCGATAGAGATTGCTCCACGTACAGTGACATCGTGATCGGGAAATTCGCGACGGGCCACCTCCGAGGCTGAATAGATGGATGCCCCGTCTTCGTTGACCAGAGTGACGACGACCTCCGGATTCAGCCGAAGATCACGGATAAAAGCCTCTGTTTCTCTTCCGGCAGTCCCGTTGCCGATAGCAATTGCCTCGATCTGGAATTTTTTGAAGAGTTCCCGGACAATCCTTGAGGCCTCATCTTTTCTGCTCTCGATAGTCGGATAGATTGTAGTCGAGTATAGAAGTTGGCCCTGTTCATCCAGACAGACCAGTTTGGCCCCGGTTCGAAACCCAGGGTCCAGGGCCATAAGGCGCTTCTGCCCCAACGGCGCAGTAAGAAGCAATTCTCTCAGATTATCTGCGAAGACTTTGATCGCCTCCCGGTCCGCCCGTTCTTTGAGCCTGTTGCGCAACTCTTTTTCCAGAGATGGACCGAGCAGTCTTTTATAGCTGTCTACGACAGCCTGCTCAACCTGATCCCCAACTCCATTTTTGACAAAGTGTCTGACCAGCACTGGGAGAACCAATTCATCCGGCGGTTTTATGCTGATGGATAGTATTTTCTCCTGCTCACCACGCAACATGGCCAGCAAGCGGTGGCTTGGCACCTTTGCTACTGACTCTTGCCAGTCGAAATAGTCATGAAATTTAGCCCCCTGCTGCCGATTCTTCTTTACCACCGTCGAAACGATAACAGCCTTTTCATCGTATAATCTGCGCAGGAGCTCCCGGATCTTCTGATTCTCATTAATCCATTCAGCAATGATATCCCTTGCTCCGGCAAGCGCATCTTCAACTGACTCGACCCCTTTTTCTTCGCTGACAAAAGCCGACACGTCCACCCTGGTCGTATCCTGCCTGAAAAGTTTCCGGGCCAACGGTTCCAGACCCTTTTCACCGGCAATCATCGCCCTTGTGCGTCTCTTTGGTTTATATGGAAGGTAGATATCTTCCAGGCCGGTCAGATTATCAGCTTTTTCCAGGTCGATTTTTAGTGCATCGCTTAACAGATCACGCTTGGCCAGAGATTCGATAATGAATTGCCGCCTCTTGTCCAACTCAGCAAGCCCGGCGAGGCGATCCCTGATTGCGGCGATCTGCACCTCATCAAGAGAGCCAGTGGCTTCCTTTCGATACCTGGAAATGAAGGGGACGGTGGCTCCGTCTGTAAGCAGGTCAGCAGTGGCCGTTACCTGGATTGGACGAATCCGGAGTTCCTCGGCAATAATGTTTTGGTGTTGTAGAGTCATCAATGATCGCTACGGGCGAGTTGCATAGTAAGCCACTACAAGCGGATCAGCGCTGATCCGCTCCTGGTGTTGGAAAAGGCCCGGCGCCACCTGCTGGACAATATCCTTCGGAACATAGTCGAGAATCCCCGAGCCCAGCGAGCGGCTCTGAACGAAGGCCCTCAAGTCGGCTACGGTCAACTGATTGTTGGCAAAATATTCTCCGCCCCCGCGAATCAAGAGCTGATCAAGACCGCGGAGGAAGGTGGTCAGCCAACCATCAACAAGTTCTTCCCGCGCCGCTTTAAGCTCATCCTCCGGCAACCCGAAGGTTCTGACGATGCGGTTGCTGAGATCCTCGAGAGCGCCCAACACTTCGTCACAATAAAGTGCCTGCAGATCGTCAACGGGATAGAGGCCTGCCATTTTTCCTACGTAGCGACTCATGGCATTTGATTGAGTTACCTGCGCCCCATCTATCTCGAGCACAGGTACCGAATTGAAACGTGTGGTTGACCGCATCTCGCCAAATTCGGCGAACGATATGCGGTTGTCCTCGAAATCTATGCCGGCCGCATGAAAAGCAATTCGGATCGGTTCAGCACGTCCACCGTCAATATCGAAATAGGTAAGTTTGTAGCGTGTCATTTTAGAATCCCCCTGTTTTGCTGAATTTGATTATTGCAGATTGCTGCCTGACATTCATTAAGATTTGCAGCGTTGTTTCATGATAAAATTCTGCAGAAAAGACATTACCTGCCCCGGGAAGATATCACCCGATGAGCATCATCTGGTCTTGTCTCCTGCCAGTTGCTGTTGAAGGCTCTGCGGATCGGTGACCGGTATCTTGCAGATGAAATCAGTGCAGACATAAGCCGCAGCCACCCCATTGATTGGTTTGACAGATTGTAGAAAAGCCAGTTTTTCAGCAAGGTAAGACTGGTTTTCCCCGCCATCTGCCAGCAGAACCAGACGGGCAGGGTCAAAATTCTTTTGTACCACCTCAAGAAGAGCCCGTGTGTCTTGACCATCTCGAGTCCCGGCAATCACCACCTGAGTCGGTTTTGTACCGAGCCTTTGCCAGGCTGTGAGCATGAGAGGCAAAGCCGGCGGATATCGATTGATCGTGTCGCTGAAGGACTCGATCAGGCGGCGATTCTGCTCAAGCCATTTCGGGTTGTTAAGGAGTTGCCCGAGGCGCAACAAATTAAGCGCAGCCACGGAATTGCCTGCCGGTTCGGCACCGTCGTACTCCGCCCTCATCCTCACTTTGAGGGTTGGGTCGTCAAGGCTGTCAAAAAAATATCCGCCTTCTTCATTCCAGAACAGCTCCATCTGCTTCTGCATCAACTCGAACGCCCATTTCAGCCATTTCTGATCATGGCTTGCCTGATACAAATCGAGCAATCCCGCAACCATATAGGCGTAATCCTGAAGCTGCCCAGGCAGGCCGGCTTCTCCATTTCGATAGCGACGATGCAGGATCTGGGCTTCATCATCGTAGAGATGTCGTTTGGCAAATGACGCAGTCTGCACGGCTGCCTCAAGGAGTTGGGGGTCTTGCAGAACCATGCTGCCCCTTGCCAGTGCACCTATTGCCTGACCATTCCAACCAGTAATGACCTTGTCATCAAGATGGGGTCGGGTGCGCAGCTCACGCGTCTTTAACAGTTTTGCCTTCGAGGAGTCGATGCTCTGGGTCACCAGATCCTTGTCCAGACCGAGAGCGGCAGACGACTGATCAGCATCATGTCTGCGCTGCAGGATGTTTCTGCCGGTAAACTCAGCCGCCGGGTCCTGCTCTACATTGCCATGCTCCATTACCCCATAACTGTAGTTGAAAATTTTCGCCGCCTCATCTCCGAGTTCTCTGACAATCTCTTCCTGGGTCCACAGATAGAACCCTCCTTCGCCATGCTCCCCTGGAGCATATGGATTTTCACTGTCGGCATCTTCAGCAGAGTAGAAGCCTCCGCCAGGATCACGCATGTCCCGCAGGAGATAGGCAAATATCTGCTGAGCCGCCTCTGAGTAGCTCTCGTCTCCCGTTATCTGGTAGGCATCGAGATAGGAGTTGGCGAGTTGGACCTGGTCGTAGAGCATCTTTTCAAAGTGGGGCACAAACCAGTGATTGTCTACAGAATAACGATGAAAACCTCCGCCCAGTTGATCATTCATGCCGCCCGCTGCCATTTTATCAAGGGTATACAGGGCCATTTGTTTTGCCTTGCTTTCCCCCGTTGCTGCGTAATAGTCAAAAAGAAAGGAGAGCACCACTGGCCGGGGAAATTTGGGAGAGGCCCCGAAACCGCCTTGTTCCGCATCGTAGTTTTTTTCTAGGATCGCATAGCCCTGCGCGATTACGTCCTCATTTAGCAGCTCAGAAGAGTAGCCGGCAGCTTTCTCCAGAGTTGCTACCAGTTGTCCTGCGGCTCGTTCAACATCGTCCCTCTTCTCGATCCAGGCTCGGTTGATTGCTGTCAGCAATTCCTTGAAGCCCGGCCGATTATAGGCTGATTCAGGTGGGAAATAAGTACCAGCATAGAACGGGCTGCCGTCGGGCAGCAGAAACACGGACATTGGCCAGCCTCCCCCACCCGTCATCGCCTGAGTCGCAGTCATGTACATCTGATCAACATCAGGTCTTTCCTCCCTGTCCACCTTGATACTGACGAAATGCTGGTTGAGCAGTGCTGCCACCTCATCACTCTCGAAGGACTCATCAGCCATGACATGACACCAATGGCAGGTTGAGTAACCGATGGACAGGAAAATCGGTTTATCCTCCCGCTCGGCGAGACTAAAAGGTTCTTTCCCCCAGGGATACCAGTCTATGGGATTAAAAGCGTGTTGCAGCAGGTAAGGACTCTTTTCATGGATCAGTTTGTTTGGTTTTTCTCCTGCCTCCAGTCTGCTCTGAACCTGATACTGAATTTTGTTTTCACCACTTCCTGGATACACGGGAGCAACATTGCCTGGAATAATCATAATCGCTGCAATCGTTAGCACTGACCAGTTCATCTGACATCACCTTTATTCACTACCTGCACTACACTGTGGTGGTGACTTAATGGGAAGTCAAATAAGAACAGGATTATCCAGCGGTAAGCCTCACCAGTAAGACCTTTAAATGAATAAATTGGGGACCGGTTCCACCCAGATCCAGAGCTCAGATACCCCCGCTAGTCCGCTTGTCCCCCTCACAAATTTGCACCCAGAAAATACATTTTTAGGCTTGTCTGCGGTTGTAGCAGGAAGCATAAACGATTCTGTCGAGCAACACCCAGATAAGAGGCGAAGTGAGCAGTCTTTAATTTTTCTGCTGGAAGAACCCAAGCAACATATCCTTGGCGCCGGCCTTAGAATTTGTTTTATTCAGACGGGAACATAAATAACAGTCAAACTGGAGGGTATGGCCATGGGCTGGAAGCGGCATAGGTTGTTGTGGGTATCTGCCATTTTTCTTACCGGTGCGGCGACAATGAAGGTTATGGCTCACGGCTGGATGGCACCGAAGGATGCAGCCGAGATAAAGAATCCCATCGTTATGGACGCGGGTTCGACAAGAAGGGGCAAGGAGGCCTACCTCGACAATTGCGCCGCCTGCCATGGCGAGAATCTTGAGGGCCTGAAGGGCGAGGATGCGGGGCTGGACAATGATACGCCCAATTTGAAGCAGCGGCTGCAAACGCATAGCGATGGCGATTTTTTCTGGAAAATCAACGAAGGCAGAGGCCAAATGCCATCATTTAAAGATGAGCTCTCGGACGAAGAGAAATGGCACATCATTAATTACATCAGAGAAGAATCAAACTGAAGTTCCCAGAAAATATCTAGGCATTTAATATCAAGCCTCTGCCCAAGATAGGATCGATGAGATCTTATTTGAATACAAGGTGGGAGAGGTTCCAGCTATCTTAGCAGCAAACTTGACTTGGACCACAATGTGACAATCGTTTCTAGCAGCTGCATGAATTTGTTGTGCAGCATGGGCAACGTCTTGTTAGAGGATACGCAGCAGGCGCAGCAGGTATGCAAATTATGCTGCATCCTTTGATTGAGTTACTTTAAATCATCTTCATTTTCACCAACGCCAGCCAAGCTATACGCCTGATGATGAGCTGGTCTTGCCCTCGCAATCATAGAATTCAGAGGTTTCAGATGAGTGATTTAGGATTTATCAGGGTGAAGGGAATAGCATTGGCTGTAACCGATTTGGATAGGGCCAACCGTTTTTATGGGGAAACGCTGGGGCTTCCGCCGGACACCATTCGTAATATGGAATCCGCATATCTGATTGGCAATGCGATTGTGATGCTGAAAACAGAAGAGGAAATTCAGGCAAAGCCCACGCCAGAATTAAACCCACGCATCACCGTGGAAACCCACGATTCCTTCGCCACCGAAAAGGCCTTGAAGGAGCGTGGGGTCACAGTCTCAGACCCCGTCACTTTCTACGATGACACGCCGATTGGCGCTTTCCTCGACAGCGAGGGAAACAAGATATGGTTTTGTTCCGTATCAGGCAAAAGCGACATCGATTAATTCTTGATGCGCCTCGATTTTCGATTCAGCCAACGAAAGTGGTGTTTTGCCCATTCCAGAGAGCCTGCTGAAAATCATTAGATTTGTTGAAAGTGAGTATTCAATAGAGAAAATCAGACAAAAAGAAATGTAAATCGATTTTATCTTGAACACCATTGTCTCCGAATGGTGGGGTAGTCATATTTTCCACCTCAAAGCACTTTTTCAAGATATTTTCCTCCTTGAGCTATCGATAATTCTCTATTGCCTTCAAAGATTACTCTGATAGTTCCGCATCTATCCACCGCAATAACTTTACCGAGGCCCCATTCAGCTCTTGCCTTGTGGCGAACGCTTTCTCCCTTTTGTAAATTTGTGACCAGTATTTTCATAAATTACCTCCAAAGGATATCCAGATGCTTATCACCAGCAAGACGAAACGCACTGTACTTACTCCTGGCAGTCAGGACTCTTATTTTGTTTTCAAGCTTCCTTTAAAATCCTTCTTTTTGGTGGTGTCTCCAAACAAGAACCATCCTTTTTTTGTAGAGAGATAGCTTCCATTTATAGCACTTCCCTCAATTACACCTGTCCACAAGAGTTCCCCCTTCCGAGGACTAATAGTCTTGGCCTCGAACCAGATGCTATCGCCTTTTAGCACTGTGGTGTATTCGCCTTTATCATAGCCCCGTCCGGCGTACAAGGTGGATTGGAACGATCCATCCCGGAAAGTTAGTATATCATCCTCATCATTAAGGATAGCATCATAAACGTTGCCGTCCAGCGTCGGATTCTCCATAGCAATCAACGGCCCAGCCGTTGAAATTATGGATATCGACAATAAAATTAAAACCAATAATGTGTTAGGTGGTGGTTTCATCAATATTCCCGGGTTATTGTAGTACCTACAATTGAGTTACTGCATCCTCTGTTAACTACATTCCGTCTTAAATCTGCGCTGCCAGATAGAGAAGCACATCTATAACGAACCAGTTTCATTGACTCTCTCAGCGTTTGCTACTGAGAGACCGCCTTGGCTCTTATTAAAACCAGTTCAGACATTGCTCTTGTTAGAAATCAAGATGAGTGGAAAAATTCTTATATTCTAGCAAGATAAAGAAAATAGCCTTGGTGCGGGCACCTCGTTTGAGTGCCAGATGAGGGAGATATATAGTTAAAAAGTGAAATTTTTTGCAAGAAAAGTAAAAAAATCATCTTTTGATTACCGATCACGCCTGACTCATAAAAACTGAAACTCGACCTGCTGTTTCCTGAAATTGCTGTCTATCAAAATTACTTCTGAAGCGATGTCCTCGGGGTATATGACGTCCACTTTTTTTTCATATACACAAATGTAACATTAATCATGAACCGCTAGATTACCACGATTAAGGTGGTGTATACACTCAATCCTCAGGATGATCGATCTCGAGAGTATTCTTGTATCCCTCGGGTTTCGGCTTGCCAATCATCCAGACTCTGCCAACCGGTTGCTTCACATAAACCCGCCTTGATCTTCGTCTTTCTTTCCTGCCATGAATGTTTACACTGGTAGTGTCAACTAATCATGGAGCAGCCGGTTGCTGAACTGCAGGAATCGATGATCAATGTTGACCGGATCTGGGATCGATTTGAAAACAAGTCAGGGGACAGCTTAAAAGTTGCATCTAATCTAGATTATTAAATATTTTTATTTTTATGAAATTTATATCGGCAACCCTGCTGGCCCTAGTCTTGACTGGCTCTTTACTTGTAAGTTGCGGCACCAACACGGATTGGAGGACAGCCCGGCGTGATTCCTCTGGCATTGCCCCGGATCCTTCAAACACGAAAGAACCAATAGTCCTGGTATTTGGTGCCGATGCCTGGGGATGGCGGGGTTGGTTTGCTATTCACACATGGATTGCTGTCAAGCGGACAGGAGAAGATTTCTATACAGTTTATGATGTCGTCGGTTGGCGCAGTCACCGCAACAAATCTGTAATGAGAGCCAGCCGGGACATTCCTGACCGTTACTGGTACGGGGAAAAACCGCGGCTTCTGAAGCACCACCATGGGGCCGGGACGGAACAGTTGATAGACGCTATCGACAAGGCAGCAAGAGAATACCCATGGAAGGATACCTATAAAGCGTTTCCTGGTCCGAATAGTAATACCTTCGTCGCCTGGATTGCCAGGCAAGTTCCGGATCTGGATCTACAACTCCCTTTCTCCGCCATAGGAAGTGGTTATGTAGAGCAGGCAAAAACGGAAGGTTAACAGAGATTATGTCTGTTTTTCTTCAGTTTGATGCTGCAGGAGGCCTCGTTGATAGAATTTGCAGATACCATGAATAATTTTAAATTGGTGTTTAACCCAGAAATCAAGTTGACACTAAAAACAGAGACCCGCCACAGCAACCAACATTAGGTTAGTCCTCGTAAGTTTTTTACTATCTTTCGAGTGGTGACTGTTGCTTAATTTGGTATACTGCTCTCAGCGGGTTAACAAACTCTCCATCCCTTTCCAGACACAATAGCACCAGGTGGCAGAATCTTTGTTTTATTAAGGCGACGGATTTTGGGGGTAAGATTTGGGGGGTAATCAAAAACTCTTTCTACAGGAGACCATTATGGCTAAGAAAAAAGACAAAAAGAAAGATCAGAAGAAAAAAGCAGGTAAGAAGAAAGAGTGCAAAGCCAAAAATGTGAAAAAAGATAAGAAGAAAAAAAAGGACAAGAAGAAAAAATAATCCGGCTTTACGGTCCAGGTCTAAACGTAAACTACCCATCCTCGACCCCATTGATGGAAAAAAATGATTTAGGCTTGGACCAATGTCAGAGTCAGATATCGGTATCCAGAAATGAGTTGAAGTAATCGCCTGGAAAGAGCCGATCTGGAGAAAGAGAGCTGCACATGATTGAACATACACTCGACACTTCAAGCTCCATTTTGTATGTAGAACCCAAGACTTCACTCCAAAAAGGTGATTTTGAACGACTCGCCCAAACTGTTGATCCATATATCGAAGAGACGGGGGGACTTGCCGGTCTGATCATTGATGCACCTCAATTTCCCGGCTGGGAGAATCTCGGAGCAATGACATCACACTTTTGCTTTGTACGAGACCATCACAAACATATCAAGAAGATTGCTCTGGTAACCGACTCCGCTCTGGGAAATGTTGCGGAGCATTTAGCATCACACTTTGTGTCGGCGGAAATCAAACATTTTCCAGCAGGAGAATTAGATAAGGCAAAACAATGGATCTCCCCCCTTTAATCCTTAAGGACTAAGGATTCACAAGAGGGGTCCTAGCCTGACTGCCGTTGGCGAAGTCAATTTTGCCAGGGGAAGCGAAGCCTATCATATCATTCAGATTTACCACTTCCCCTTTTAAGCATCAGACAAACGGAATTATTTTATTGCCACGCAAATGTCTACCTGCATTAGCTTCTGTCTACCTGCATTAGCTTCTCGAAGCCAATCTTGAAGTCCAGGTATTGACCAAACATCGAAAGCATCATCAGCAATAAGTGTTTACTATTACAGTCTTTTACCAGCGGATATCTATTCCGATGAGGGGGCCGTGCACCGTCGCATCGAAGGTGAATTTGTCAGTCTCACCGCCCGTTTCATAATCGGTGCCGATACCACGGTAACCAGCGACGATGGCAACATATTTCCAGGGCTGAAAATCAATTAACGCCAACCCTTGCCAGGTGAAATCCGAAGCTGCGCCAAAACCGCCAATATCACCGTAGAGTTGCAGCGACCATTTGTCAGAGAAGGCATAATTGTAGCGCAGCCCGACAATTGGGTCTACCCAATCCTGGTCACCGTCGAGTCTCATTCCGACATTATTCAGATCGATGCCGGATTCAAGTTTGGTATAGCGAATTCCGGCCACCCCATCTAGAGTTTGATTACCATTCAAAAATCTATAGGATCCAGCCAGGTTGATGATCTGTGATTTAAACCCGACATCAACGTTGATCTGGTCAGTTACTTTCTCGGTTCCTAGATCTAGATAATTGTAATCAAAGACAAAACCATACTTTTTTCGATATAAGCCGTTAAAACGGACGGTGAAGACCCCCTCGAGATTATCCCAAATATCGCTGAATTCTACGCTGGCGCTGGTTGTTCTTCCTCGAATACCCAGGTCACCGTCAATAGCGATAGCCCACAGGTAGAGAGGCGCCAGATTAAACTCCCAATTTGACTCATCCTGGGACCAAGCCGCAGAGGGAAAGAGAGCGGCGATTACAAAAATAAGTAGAATTTTACGAATTGACTTCATCATTTGATTCTCCTCCTGCGCATTAGGTGTCAGTTTAAACATCGAGGCTACCTTGAAAAATCGCTTTTTCGCCCGAACGAAGATTATCATAGACCTGGCTTAAAGTCAGTGCCATATTTCTTGTTGATCTCCTCATAGAGGGGCTCAACTACTTCAGGAAAGTTTTCCATTCCAGACAGGGTGAACTCTGAGAAATTGATAGCATCTCTGAAATCTGGTGCAATTTTCTCTTTCAAGGCTGGTGACGGCCAGACTTCCTCATCTTTTGCGGCCATCCTCACCCTGATATTGTCCTTGGTGACATTCCAGACCATGTAATCAACAGCCGTGGAGAGCGGGCCATCGTAGGTTTTGCGCACCCGATCCCTGACTTCAGGTTCAATATCGAAATCATTGTAGAAATGATAAGCCACCGCGATACGGGGCTCCACCAGTGACATCACTTTGCCGAATTGTTCCGGAGAAGTATGCCCCTGCGTACCTACAGTCAATGCCTCCAGAGGTTGAAACCCCTGTTTGGTAACCAGCAGCGTCGGTGGAAGAAAACATTCATGGATGGCAAAATCAGCACCCTTGGCGTGTTCAATAAACCATTTGTTAGGATAGGTGTCGCTGCCATAGACGAACTTCAGCCCGTTCCATTCGAGGATAAAACTCACAGCGCCATCCAATCCATGAACTGCCGGAATACTGCGAATTACCACATCGTTCTCGTCATAGATTACAGCGTTTACTCCATCAAACGGGAACTCGTTTACTTCCAGTTCGCCACCACGGAAATCGACAACTCCTGAGCGGGTGCCGATATCCCAGGTATACATTTCCTGCATCCTATCCATGGCATATTGAGTTCCGTATTCCGGTTTTGACCCACTCGGCCCCCAAATCCGCAGCGGGGTGAGGCGATTCATAACAGTGCCTCCGAGCCAGAAGGTGGGTAGATCGCCGTAGTGGTCAACATGCAGATGCCCAATGAATACTTTGTCCAGAAAATCGTATGGAATCTTCATTGCCGCAATACGCTCATGGGAACCACTGCCAATATCGAAAAGGAATTTATCTCCATTGCCCAACTCAACAAGAAAGCAGGCAGCTGCCTGCTTGGGCCGGGCGCTTGGCATTCCCGTACCGCAGGCGGTGATCCGCATCTCCTCGGGTAACAAATCTTCAGTTCCGGGGAAATAGACGTCCCTGTCAGGAAGAGCCTTTGTTGGTGACAGCGCAGGCACCATACTCGTATCTTTAGTTGTCCCGGTGGCAACCTGTACAACCGAGTCCGGGACTGAGACTAACAACCCTAGAGTAATGACCACGCCCGCAACAAAACCCAGGATCATTTTTCTATTCATTTTTTCTAACCTAATTTAATTGGAATTTTCTGTCTTTCAGATCAGCCTCAGAAGAAAACTAAGCATCTAATCAGCAAGTTCAATCAGATTACTGCGAGAGGATGGACCGTGGATTGAACCTCTTTGAGCGTTTCTGCTGGGCAGAAACCGAAGACAATCCAGACCAACCTTAATCAATAGTTTCTACTCACTTGATTATGATAGGCAAAGCAAATCTCAAATTTGGGACTACCAACCACACTATCGCCAAATGTCAACAATAGGGCCATAATCTTCCTCAGGAAAGCCACCCTTTGATTAGATCCTCGGTCTCCTCCTCCATTACCCCGAGCAGTACGGCAATGTCGAGAATGGTAAAGCGATTGCGCATCTGGTTGGCATGGTTGACCACGGCCACAAAAAAATCCTTCTCGACTGGCACGTTATGGTAGCGCAGATCTGAGTATCTATGCGCCGCCCCGGCCTGCTGGAGGCAACCCTTTAATTTTCGAGCTGCAAGCAGATGAGGTGAGAGGGTGGTTTTCAGCGCTTCCCAATTGCCGGGTTGGCTGAGGATGGCAGCGGCTCTGGCCATTTTGGGAAGTTTTGCCTGATATTCCTTTTCTACTATCGGAGTCAGCCCCCCCCAGAATGATTCATCCACCTGTGGCGGAGGCTCAAGGAATTGAGGCTGCTCAATGGTCAGGGTCCTTTCATACAAGGCAGCCATTACAATTGAGCTTACCCCGACCTGCCGGCCATGAAGATCGTGGGAGCACTTATCCCGTGCCGCCAGCATATCAAGCGTATGGGATATCAAGTGTTCACCGCCCGAGGCGGGCGACGAGGTTCCTGTAATGGTCATGGCAACACTTGAATAGAACAGGGCCATGAACAGCGCTTTAAAACCTTCCGGATCGTGGGACCTTATTTTTTCTGGATTCTTCAGGTAGACCGGTTCGAGGTCTTTGAGCAGATCAATGGAAAACTCGCAAAAATAATCCTCAAACAAAAAGTTATTCAGTCTCCAGTCAGCACTGCTCACCGGTTTGGCAAGAACGTCACCCAGGCCCGCACTACTCAACTCATAAGGCGCCTTGATTATGATGTCTGGTCTGGCGATGACTGCTTTAGGCGCAGCTGCATGAAATAACACCTTGAGACCATCAATCGTGGCGGCCACGTTAGCCGAACCGTATCCATTCATGGAAGCGGCCGTCGCCACAACGATATAAGGTATATTCTGCAGGAATGCTGCCCACTTCGTCAGATCATTGATTACGCCGCTGCCCACGGCGATCAGCAGGCTGGCGTCAGTGGTTTGTTGAAGCAGAACGTCCCTGGTCCGGTCATCCACAGCCGGTGATTCGCCACCTGCATCAGCAACGATAAGGTGGTCGCACCTGACACCGCCGGTTTCACATATTCCCTCAATTTCCCTGCCCGCGACACCGTAGGTTCTGGTGTCAGCAATGATCAGACATCTTTTTTGAGTACTGTAGGTATTGATTAACCTGGGAATTAATTCAAACGAATCCTCTCCATAGATGAATTCCTCAGTGGGGACCGTGTGCTGCTTTCCACAGGCACAATCGAATGAAGATCCCAGAAGTTCTGTTAATTCCATAGCGTCGCTCTGTGGTAAATTACCAGACAAACCCATTGGCAATCATTGTCGGAAAGATATCCTCTGCCCGGCAGAGTGAGGTGATTTGCTGAACGTCTGCGGGGATTGTTGCCAGCTCCTGGTAATGAATTCCGGTTCCTATCAAGATATTGTCAATTCCACAATGATTCGCACCTGCGATATCCGTTTTTAAACTGTCTCCAACGATTACTATTCGATCGTCAGCAATACCATATAACTTTTCCAGACAGAGGTTGTACACGGCTTTAAAAGGCTTACCAAAGTATATGACCCGGCCGCCCAAGTGTTCATAATAAACACCCAGAGCACCAGGTCCGATGCCCAGTACACCATTTCGATTTACTGAAACGTCCGGGTTGGCACAGACCATGACCAGCCCCCTTTGCACGAGGTAGTGCAAGGATTCTTCATAGATCTGTGTTGACCTGGGGTTCCCCTCGACTCCTATAGTTAAGATAAATTCTGCAGTAGCCGGATCATCGGTTCTGTGGAGGCCGAGTCCTTCTGTGAGACCATATCTCTCAGAGCCAAACAGATAGTAGCTCCTTCCCAAGTGCTGCAGTCTGACGTCGACATTGGTTTTAAATCCAAGATGAGTGAGTTCCCCTGAAGTGACCACCGATGTGTATAGTTCAGGGGTAATACCGAAACCGCATAAATCAGTGCTGACAACTTGAGCTCGCCGTCCGCTGTTGGAGAGAAGGATGACCTTTTTTCCACAGCTTCGCAGCTCACGGAGACAGTCGATTACCCCTGGGTAGGTCTTTGCTCCATTGTGGAGAACACCCCATATATCTGTCACAAATGCATCATAGCGATCTTTGATATCGGATATAGCGGCTATGAATTGCATGATTAAAGGGCTGGGATTCAGAGGGTTGCAAGCAGCTAAGTGATCCTGGCCCTGGCCTTGATTGAAAGATATTCACTGAGGATCACCACACCAAAGATAGAAACCAGAATTACCGACACTTCGTGCCAGGCAAACAAATTGATTGAAGAGTAGAGCACGATACCGATTCCACCAGCTCCGACGAACCCGAGAACGGTTGATTCCCGGATATTGATATCCCAGCGATAGATGATGGTTCCAAGAATGATAGGCATCACCTGAGGCAGCACCCCTATCAACAGAATCTGCAATTTCGAAGCACCGGTCGCCTCGATGGCTTCAACCGCTCCTACATCTATTTCTTCTATGGCCTCGGCAATAAGTTTACCGACAAAGCCGATGGAGCGGGCTGCCACAGAGAAAATTCCGGCGACAGGTCCCGGGCCGAAAATGGCAACGAACAGCAGCCCCCAGACAACTGTATTGACCGACCTCGAAGTAACCAGAATAAATCGGCCAATAAACCAGGTGGTCTTGTTGAAGGTGGTGTTTCTGGCCGACAGGATGGCCACGGGAAAGGCCAGGAAAATGGTGAAGACGGTGCCTAAAGTTGCTATGTGCAGTGTCTCTACGAGGGGCTGAATAATGTCGAGAAAAAAGGGCCAATATGGTGGTATCATCCGGGTAATCAGGTCTGCTGCCTGAACGTGAGCGTCCAGAAAATAGAACCAGGGTATGTCGAGATTGCTGACCGACCATACGGCTATAAAAACGATGCCGCCATACCAGATGTAGCGAACGAGTGTCTCGGCAGGAGTGAAACGTTTCCAGATCTGCGGGTATTTCTGTTTAAAATCAGTCTGGCTCATCTCAGTTTCGCCCGTATCCAGTTACTAAAAAATTCCCCTAGAAAAACCAGTGACACGATGGTCATCAATATGGCAAGACTGAAGCCATAATCATAGCGGGAAAAACTGGCGGCCAGGGTCTGCCCTATTCCTCCGGCACCGACAATGCCGACCACGGTCGAATGCCTGATGTTGGCGTCGAGTCGGTAGATCGAGACACCAATATAGCGTGGCAGGACAGGGGGCAGGACCGCATAAATAAGCAGTTTGGGAAAACTGGCGCCGGTGGCCCTGATGGCCTCCAGTTTGCCCGGCTTCATGTTCTCGATATCTTCGGCAACCATTTTGCCAATGAAACTGAAACTGTCCACGATCAGGGTCAATACGCCGGCTAGAGGGCCAAAGCCAAAGATTTTCACAAAGAAAATTGCGATGATAATCGAGTGAAAAGTTCTGCTGATCCCGAGAAAGGCCCGGCCAATGTAATAGATCGGCTTGGGAACCAGGTTGTTGGCTGCACAGATGCCCACCGGGATGGCGATAATCATGCCGAAGAAACTCGCTGCAAGGGCC
The DNA here is from genome assembly GCA_905479735.1 of uncultured Desulfofustis sp. Taxonomy (GTDB): domain Bacteria; phylum Desulfobacterota; class Desulfobulbia; order Desulfobulbales; family Desulfocapsaceae; genus JABDQA01. Next base: position 8,622 of record CAJQNS010000007.1, on the reverse strand, counting down.
ATCTGGACGCTTTCAAGCACTCCGCGCACCAGGATTTCCCAGCGGCTGAAATTTGGCGGAAACATTCTCTGGAAGATATCGATCGCCCGGGGAATTCCCTTTAACGTTCTCTGCCAATCAGCATCCAGGGTCAGGAAGGAAAGAAGAAAATAGCCCAGCACCCCCAGGATAACGCCATAACGAACGTAGGGGTTAGTGAAAAAACGCGGGGGCTGCCAGGTCGTTGGATAACTCATCCCGCTGAAGATTCCTTCTCTATCTTGGAAAGAAGATTTTCATCACCACTGGAATCGCTGCCATCATTTTTGATGGTGGCGCTCCAGTCCTCTTCTCCATAGATCTCTGTCAATACCTGGTCAGATACCTCTGCTGCTGTGCCGTCAAAGGCCACCCTGCCGCGGGCAAGGCCGATTATTCGATCGGCAAACGATCGGGCCAGGGCAACATCGTGAATATTGATCAAGGCGGGAGTCCCCCGTTCCGACGCCAGTTCGACGATAAGTCTCATAATCTGCCTTGATGTTTTGGGGTCCAGGCTGGCGGTCGGTTCATCGACCAGTAAGAGATCCGGACGCTGCATCAGAGCCCGGGCAATGCCGACACGCTGCCGCTGCCCTCCAGACAATGCATCAGCTCGAGAGTTGCAATTCTCCGTCAAGCCTACCCGATCAAGCAGTTCATAGGCGGCTGAAATGTCTTCTGGACCGTACTTTCTGCGGTAGGCCTGCAAAAAACTGACATAACCGAGACGCCCCGAGAGTACATTCTCCATGACTGTCAATCGATCTACCAGATTGTATTCCTGGAAAATCATACCCATCCGCCGCCGGGCTTTGCGCAAACCGGTTTTTCCCAGGGTAGTGATTTCAACCTCATTAAGTTGCACGCTCCCCGTTGTCGGTTCGATCAGTCTGTTGATGCAACGTATCAAGGTGGATTTACCCGCCCCAGAAGAGCCGATGACCATTACCACCTGAGGCTCTAATATCTCCAGGTTGATTTCTTCCAGGGCGGTAACTCCACCTGGGTATGTTTTTGAAAGACCCTTGATTATAAACATAATCTATCTAGTTGCGGTGGGCGTTATCGTCACATCTGACCGACAGTGGTTCAGGAAACAAATGGACAACCTGCCACCCCTGGGGAAAGCGCTATGCGCACAAAAGCTACCCCACTTTTTCAAAGCGTTTCAGGATGGCAGGTGCAGGTTAGATTCGTGCTGAAGATTATTTCTATATTCCTCTACTTTTTCACCTTCATCTGGTTCAGGGCTTCCTGGCTGTAGACAGTGTTGTTTTCTTTCTGGATGATGCGAATAGGATTCCATTCCTTTTCGAAAGTAATTGCACAGAACTTATCTGCCTGCTTACCAAATTCCTCCTCCAGACCGGATCCCTTCCAGTCAAAAGTCAGGAAGGCCTCTCTGATTTGCTCCTGAAGTTCCGGCTTCAGGTTGTAGACGAAACCGTAAGAGGTTGTTGGAAATGGATCCGACTCCCAGATTATATTGAGATCATCCCTGTTCACCACGCCTTTGGTGATCATTCGGTCGAGCACACTTGAGGCGATTGGAGCGGCCTCGTAGTCGCCGTTTGCCACACCCATGATCGAGTTATCATGCTTGCCGGAATAGTTTACCTCGTAATCAACGTCAGGGGTTACGCCCATATTCTTGAACAAGGCTCTGGGGGCCTGATTCCCTGAGTTTGAAGAGGGTGTCACGTGTGCTACCTTTCTGCCTTTGAGATCCTTCACTTCCTTGATATCACTATCCTTCTGGGTGATAAGCTGCAGTTTATAGCCAAAGGTACCGTCCCCTTTACACATAATGGACATAGGCACGTAACCAGCAAGATTGACACCAAAAACCGTCGGTCCGGTAGAAATTCCTGCCACATGCAGGCGTCCCGAGCGCATGGCCTCCACCTGTGCTGCGTAGGACTCCGCCCCGTACCATTTGACTCGTTTTCCTGTCTTCTCAGAGAGATATTTCATAAACTCGGTGAACACATTCTCATAAACAGTAGGATCTTCTACTGGTGTATAGGAAAACACCAGGGTCGATGGATCCAGCCATTCGGATGATTCTTTGGGAGTATCTGCAACAAGATCCCCGTTTTCATCACAAAACTGGACATCCAGATCCCCGCGATTGCTGCACTCAGCCGCCCAAGATGTCAGCGAATAAAGCAAAAGCAAACTCAGCACTACTGCAATGGATGATGCCGCTCTACAGAATTGTCTTCCCATAACGAACCTCCTCCTGTTGATTTCCTTTACCTGAACACCCAACGGTACCAGGCCATTGGATTGACAAAATCAGAAAGGCTGCTGCAACTCATAGCTCGTGAGCGAAACCGAAAACCAAAAAGAAGACCAGCCTTTTTCCCCCAACGAAACCTATCTTATTTATGGAGGTATTTCCAGACAATTTCTAATCGTTTTCTGATTGTCTTATAATAACCCCGATCAGGTTTTTAAGGTTTATGAATACAAAGATCTGCCTAAAGCCTTAATAAGTGAAAAGGAGAACCACCAGCAAGCTAGATGGGATTCACCTGGATGAAGACCAACACCTTGCCCTCGGCAACGCCATGGCTCGAAAAGTTGCCTCATTGCTGGCAACCGACCAGCACAAAGACTAGGGAGTAGTCCACCAACCACAGCAAGAACCGCCGCGCTCACGGTGATTGGAGTTGATCTTATGCTTGATTGCCAGGATAAGGATCGACTACTTCCCTGGCGGACGATAGTTGACGGTCTTCTTGGTCGCTTCATCAACCTCTTCGGGAGTCATAAGAACAGTAGTTTTAATCTTGACTGCACCACTGGCATTCACCGCCAAAGTGAAAGCGGCAGCGGTCTCATTGTCCGGGAAATCCCCGATGGCAACAACATCATCGTCCCCAAAAGAAAAATAGAAGGCTTCTACGGTTCCGCCCATGCCTGTGATTAAACTTTTCACATAGTCCACTCGACTTGTAGCACCTTCTGCCAGCAAGCCCTTGATACCTTCACCTGCATAAGAGGCTTGATACAAATACTTGGCCATTTTCAGTCTCCTTGTCATTTGGGTGAGGGGGAAATAGGATAATAAACTCGAGGAATACCCCCATGGGATTGGCTGAGCATGTCTCTTATCTTGGCTTGACATGCATTGAAATACAGTGCGATTCAAGAAATGATCACAAGGGTAATAAAATAGTAACCCTTATGATTATGTAGTCAAGAAGCCAAATGGCCACATTGTGGTATATGCAGGAATGTCTGTTCTGTGATGTCTATTATTTACTCAATTAATTAGTAATCCATGACCGATATGAAAATAGTACCAACCAAGAACAGAAAACGATATTGAGCAGTATGAGTATCAGAGAATATATAGACGATGATTTTCCGATCCTGTCTGACATCTACGCCCTTTCAAAGATTGACGAGGTGATAAACGAGGATTCCGAGTTCACGCTTATTCCGTTAGAAAAAGATGAGAAGCGGCTGGCAATATTAATGGCATCCGATATCTATGTTTACGAAGATCAGGGTGTAATTGGTTATGGCGCTCACGATGGACCAGAGATCACCGCATTATATGTTCACCCCAGACATCGTGGACGAGGCGTGGGGATTAGTTTGTTGGAGCACTTGTTATCCAAGATACCTCAACAGGCCTATCTCTTTGTCGCAAAGTCAAATACCTTCGCGGTGGGAATCTATCAGAAATATGGGTTTGAAATCGTTGAAGAGTTTGAAGTCATTTACAATGGGGTGCCTGTCCTCGCAAATAAATTGATCCGAAATTAAAACTATTGGTTCCATGACAGTCCTACGCAATCTCGCTATAGACAGTGGTACCGGAAATATCTCTTCAGCTAGCTGAGGTGGTCCAAAGCGTTAAAGATATGCGACAAAAATTTTAATTATAGAATGGTTTACAAGGTTCTAACCAACTATCAACGGGCTGCAAGAAGAAGGAGATAGTCTTGCATATCCAAATTTTAATTGAGTTGAATATGTCTGAATCTTTTCCCTGATTAATCCTAGCACTTTGAGTCACAGCGCCCGAAAATATGATGATGGGTAGACAAAACAGGCAGCCTTCCACGACTGTTTATAATGGTGTAATCAGACCCTCAGAAATATTCTAGAGCTGAGCAGAGCTCAGACAAATCAAGATAGATGAAGAAAGCCACAACACTCTAGTTTCTGTGAGATCATGAACCTATTGGGGGGCTAATCTGCAGATAATGAATTATTGCAGAAGTGGTCGATCATTATTCGTGCAATTGAATAACTACCCGGAAGTTTTGGTAATTCTTGGACACTGAACCAATCGGCATCAACAATTTCGTCGTTATCGACACTGATCTCCCCCCTTAGATAATCGGCGGTAAAACCGATCATCAGAGAGTGAGGAAATGGCCAATTTTGACTTCCGAAATATTGGATATTTTCAACCTCAATTCCAACTTCTTCGACGATTTCTCTCTGGACACATTCTTCCAGACTTTCACCGGGCTCAACAAAACCTGCCAGCACGGAATACATGCCTTCTGGAAAACGGTCCGAACGGGCGAGCAAGATACGCTGGTTTTTAATGACTGAAACAATAATTGATGGAGACAACCTTGGATAATTTGTTAAACCGCAGCTTTTACAGAGCTTTGCTCTCTCACCTGACATTTCAATTGTCGGTTTTCCGCATTGACCGCAGAAACGATAGTTCTTGTCCCAGGTGATGATCTGTTTTGCTACACTGATAGCCTGAATTCCGCTTGAGGAGAAGTGAGTGAATGCATCTCTTAAAGGAATAGCTTTTAACGAGTTAACAACTGGTAAATCTGTTTGAGACTCGAGCGCATAACAATAATGACCATTCCAAGAGCCGATGAAGTGAGAGGGTTCTAAATTGAAATTACATGACAAGACTTCTGATTGCTTTGGAATCCAATATCTATTCCTCTCATTCTTTACAGTGATTTCTCGATCGTTAATAAGGAAATACAATGGCTCTTTCGCTCCTTTCTCAGCAGGAGGTGTGTTTTTCGGAATAAATCCCATTTCTTGCCCGATTGATGGTTGTCGTTATGCTATCCAGCTAACATTCGATTCATAAGGCTGCCTTGAAAAATCGCTTTTTCGCCCAGACCTCCGGTTGCGGACTCTTTCTAGTGATCTACAGATATAATTGTCTTGATCTTCTCGAGGACTGCCTTGGCAAAGCGTTCGTGCTGATCAGCCTCCCAGTGCACCCCATCCAGCTCGCTTGAGGCTACCACCTGACCGGCATCCATAAAATGGGCCTTCAAAAGCTGGGTGATGAGCAGAATCTGGGCGGGTAGTTCCTTTGATTTTGGTGCCGCCTGTTCCCCGTATATTCCGGCCAACAGGGATAGTGTGCCAATAGGTGGTGGAGCGACAACGAGAATCTCGGGTGGGGTGCCTTGCCGCCCGCTGCCACTCATCTTCACAACCCCGATCAGAGCCTTGAGTCCGCCGGCGACATCGGCTGCTGTCAGACCAAAATAATCTTTCAGATCGTTGGTTCCGAGCATAATGATGACCAGGTCAAGCTCGCTGTGCGACTCCAGGCAGGGAGACAGATATGTTTTTCCATTCTTATGGTCGCCGAAAGGATCGTCCCATACGGTGGTTCGACCATTTAGCCCTTCTTCAATGACTTCGTAATTCTCTCCAAGCAACTTACGGAGTAGTCCGGTCCAGCGGATGTCATGGGCAAACCGGGTAAATGGTTGTTCAGGGCGAAAGCCCCAGGTGTTTGAGTCCCCGTAACATAGTATTCGATACATTTGAACCCTTCCCTCTTCCACAATATTAAACTGAAATTATCCCTGAGCTGTTCTCTTTATCAACGGGCAGATAGTTTCTCAAAGGTTCTAGATCGATGAGATCCCCGTATTTATGCTCAATTGAGGCAAGCGCATCGCGACGTCTGCTGTAAATATGATCCTCGCCTAATTTGTCATACAACCCGGTGCGTTTGAATAGTTCAACTACCTTGAATTTCGGGCGTGTAATATAAAACTCAATGCCCGCTTCTTTAAACCACTCCGAGATATGGGTGAGCATCTCCTCACCGGTGGTATCAATCTGGTCAACCGCCTCAATGTCAAGAATGACGACTTTCAATCCAGGTTTATCGGCTACCGCATTGACCAGTCGTTTTTCAAGGTAGCCGGCATTGACAAAATATAAATCGCCGTCGTAGCGGAATAAGGCCAGGCTGTCACTGGTGTGCAGGCCAAACAGCTGCGCATCCCGGTAGGTGCCGTCCTTATCCTTGGAAACTTCAGCTAAATGTGGACGCATCGTACGGTAGATATAGAAGGCGAGGGATATGGCGATACCGATATACACGCCTTTCTCGAGGTGCGGCGCAAAATAAATGGTGGTGTTGAATACGACAAAGGCAACGAAGCAATCGTGACGATTAACTTTCCAGGAGTGGATCAGAGGCTCTATCTGTATCAGACTTGCCACGGCCACGATGATCACGGCTGCCAGGGTTGCAATCGGCAAATGATACATCAGAGGCGTCAGGAACATTAGAGTTATACCCACAATGATTCCGGAGACGACCGCCGCAAAACCCGTTTTTGCCCCTGCATCAAAAGCAATTGCGGTGCGAGAGAAAGATCCCGACACCGGGTAGCCCTGCATCACCCCGGCCACCAGATTTGCCAGACCTTTGCCCACCATTTCCTGATCCGCAGAAAGACGCTGGCGAGTTTTCGAGGCAACTGCTTTGGCAACCGAAAATGCTTCCACGAAGCTCAAAAAGGCGATCATACCGGCCGGCAGCATCAGGTCCTTGATATGAGTCGGGTCATATTCAGGCCAGACAAAAGCAGGTAATCCAGCTGGAACATCCCCAACTATAGCTCCTCCTTTCGTCGCGTACCCGGTTAACCAGGAGATGATGGTGGTAATGAGCACGGTTAAGAGAATTCCCGGCAGCTTCGGCGTAAACCGTTTGAACAAGATGAGCAGTATGAGTGCCAGAATTCCCATGAGCAAGGTCACTGCATGTGTTTTCTCAGGTATGGCGACGGCCAGGTTCCAGAGAGTGTCATGCAGATAATGACCCGTCTCGACATCGATGCCGAAAATCTTGCCGATCTGCATACTGGCAATGACCAGGGCGGCCGCATTGGTAAAACCAATGACGACCGAGTGCGACAGAAAATCAACCATGATACCCAGTCTGAGAAACCCCAGAACCAGTTGAATTCCACCGGCAATCAGAGCCAGGAGGGCAGCATACATTACCGTCTGTTCAACATTTAACCCCAGAGGGGCGAGTGCAGCAGCCGTCATCAGGGAAATGACCGCAACCGGACCGTTCTGTAACTGCTTTGAAGACCCGAAAATGGCGGCCACGATGGGCACCATAAATGAGGCATAGAGTCCATAATGGGGCGGCAATCCGGCCAGTTGCGCGTAGGCCATCGCCTGAGGGATGAGCACCAGGGCAACGGTTGTGCCGGCAATAATGTCCGCTTTGAGCGTTGCAGGATTTTTTAACTCACCGATCCAGGACAGAAAGGGAATAAAACGAAGCCTCGCTTCTTTAATAGTTTCAGATAGAATTATTTTCACACCATTGACCGTACAATCATCTGTTGATATTGACTATTTTTGCCTTTTTAACGATGCGCAAGTGAAACTCTTCCTGAATACTATAGGACAGAGTTGGCAACTTGTTGAGGACTGGAGTGAGAGGTTTCAGCAATAACTCCGGTATGAGGATGGATCCAGTAACTGCCAACCGCCTGACCATGCCGGCGAGTTCTGGATATTGGGCCTCAAAGTTGCTATTTCTTTTTACCGGACAGATAGTAATGCCACAGCAGACGAGCGGCAACCGAACGCCAGGGAGTCCAGCCTCTGCTGATCTGCTCCATTTGATCATTTCCCGGTCTTTGTGGAAGCTGTCTGAGTTTCTGATAGGAAGCGGCAAGAGCGATATCCCCGCGGGGCCATATATCGGGGCGCTGCATTACCATCAGCAGGTAGATATTTGCGGTCCAGATGCCTATTCCCTTTATGGCCGTAAGTGCGGTTCTCACTTCTTCGTCTGAACAGGTGGGCAAGTTTGCCAGATCCAAGTCACCCTTCTTAATGGCCGAAGCGAGGTGTCTCGCATAAGAGGTCTTTTGCCGGCTGAAGCCAATCGCTTTGAGCTGTCTATCGGTAAGCCTTAGAAGATTATCCGGCGTTACCTCCACCAGGGCGGCAGTCAATTTATCGTAGGCTGCCTGAGCAGAGGCAAGCGATACCTGCTGCTCAAGAATTATCTTGATCAATGAACCAAAACCTTCCTCTCTGTGCCACAAGGGTGGCGGCCCGTAGGTGTCAACGACACCCCTGAAGATCGGTTCAATGCGGGTTAATTCTTGGATAGCCAGGCGCTGAACCGCCTCATCGACGGTTTGAGGGTTATTAGAAATCATTCAAGTTGGAGAGCCATTTGCAAAACGATCTTTTCGCCCAAACTCTGCGTTATGCTCAAAATTTTATCCTCGGAATATCAATCATATGCCTGTGGTAAAATTTCTCGCATGCCTTGATTTTGAACGAAAATCTTAGTTTTGCAAAAGGCTC
>CAJQNS010000006.1 GCA_905479735.1 uncultured Desulfofustis sp. | reverse complement strand
TTCCTGTGAAGTTCTGATTTCCTATCAGCCTGCGGTTCAACCCTCTGAAACGGTAGCTTCACAGACATATCAGGAAGAACCTTCATTGGATTACTAGGCAACATAGATTACCTTTGTGTTGGCAATATTAAATGATTAAATATAGTTAGGATCACGGACTACCAAGTTTTCTCTTCAACAGGAAAAATGAATATCTAAACGGCAACGTGCAGCTGAATAAGGCGCATCAATAACTTATTTAAAAAGGAGAATCGGCGATGAGAACATTTCTTTTGTTTTTCACTTTATTGGTATGCATTCTGTCGGTCTCAGGCAACGCTATAGCGGCAGGAGGAGCTGTGAAATCGCCTATAGGCACCGCACCTGACAGATATGTTTATTACCCTGGAACCGAAGAGTTGAAGAAGGATGAAATTAGACTTATTGCCTGTGGAACTGGCCTACCAGCTGCCCGGCGTGACCAGGCTGCCACCTGTTTTCTGGCCGAAATCGGGAATGGCGACAAGTTCCTTTTCGATATCGGTACTGGCTCCATGGCAAATGTTGCAGCCCTTATGATCCCATATGACTTTCTTAATAAAGTATTTCTCACTCATCTTCATACCGACCACTGGGGTGATCTGGCAACATTATGGGCAGGTGGTTGGACTGCGGGGCGTACCGGCCCGTTAAGAATCTGGGGCCCCACAGGGGCAACCGAAGATATGGGAACGGCATATGCGGTGGAGCATTTTTTGAAAGCCTATAATTGGGATGCCAAAACAAGAAATTTTGTGCTCAGCCCTAAGCCCGGGGAAATCACCGTCAAAGAGTTTGACTATAAGGCTGAGAACGCTGTTATATACCAAGAAAATGACGTTACGATCAAAACCCTCCCTGCAATCCATGCTGGCGATGGTCCGGTGAGTTTTATACTCGAGTATGCTGGCCTCAAGGTCGTCATTGGCGGGGATACCTTCCCGAACAAATGGTATATTAAATATGCTGCCGATGCTGACCTGGCAATTCACGAGACCTTTCTTACGCCACCGGATTTAGTTAAATTCTACGGCCAGTCTCCAGGGCAGGCTTTGGGAGTCGGCACTCAGATTCATACCTCACCACAAGCGTTTGGTAAGGTAATGAGTACCATCAAACCCCGCCATGCAGTTGGTTACCACTTCTTTAATGAACAGGGTACTCATGACAATATACTAATGGGCGTTAGAGAAACATATAGCGGCCCCTTGTCGCTCGCTGTCGACAACATGGTCTGGAACATATCAAAAGATGCAATCGTTGAACGAATGATCGTTTCACCCGACCAAGCATGGTCAGTGACGGGCCCGAATAAGCCACCTGATCCACCGGCAGCAGGGACTGTTCCTGATCCATTATCCGATTTCATCAAAGGTGGACACTGGAAACCTGCTGACGAGGCGCAGGCAGAAATGATCGAGGAGTTCAAGAAAGAATATAAATTGAAGTAGTGTTAGCTGTCTCCAGAGTGGCAACCATAACTCGAAACCAGAAAGTGCAAGGCTACAGTATGTTGTTGCCTTGCACTTTCTGAATTTTAATTCTCAACAGAAAAGATACCTTTTGGCAACCTATAATATTTCATCAAACCTGTAAGTTAAGACTTTTCCTGTATCTCTTCAGAATCGCCTCAATCTCAGAAAGCATTCCTATCGGTCAGGCAAAATCGTAACTTCACAGGAATAATATAATGTTTCAATATTCCATTGATTTCTTGACCTTTCCAATGCCAGTCTTAGAATTTTTTTTGGCACTTAGTCTTACCCTGATTTTTATTTCTCAACTCTTACGAAGGAGGGAATAATGTATAAAAGGAATCTGCTCAGAAAATGGATTATTTCTGGCCTCGCTGTCTTATTTGGCCTACTCGGAGCGACCATGGTCATGGCATCTGGACAGATAGTTCAAGACGCGGAATACTATATCCTTGAGGCCCAAAATGGTGAGAGATGGGCGAGAGAGGATGAGGCAGTTAACAAAAAACTGGCCGAATTAAAAATGAAATTCGGTACCCCACCGAATATCATACATATTATGTGGGATGATACAGCCTTCGGAGACGTTGGGATACCGGCAATTCAACAAGTACGTGGGCTGGATACCCCTAATCTAAATACGATGGCAGAAGAGGGAATCCTTTTCACCCGTATGTATACTGAGGTGGGCTGTACACCGAGTCGGGCTGCAGTGGCAACTGGTCGCCTTCCGATACGAAACGCTATGTATAATATCGGGATGCTCCGGGAAAGCCACGGCATTCGTGACGAAGAGGTAACCATTGCTGAGATGCTATCCAAGAATGGCTATGCTACAGCCTTTCATGGAAAGTGGCATCTTGGAGACATAGAAGAAAGTTATCCGCACAATCAGGGTTTTGATGAGGCGTTTTTCACGGGTTATAACCAAATCCTGTCCCTTAACACGAGAATTGCAGAAGGAGCCAATGCCTCAATCGGCTTGTTCGAGGATATGCTGCCCCCTGACCCTTATAAACTTGATGACACGTTTATTACCAAAGGCTGGGTTCAAATAGCCGAAGGGAAAAAAGGTGGAAAAACTCTCCAATGGGGTGATAACAGCCACGAAAATTATCTCAAAATTGATCCTGAGGCTCAACGACGCACCCTTGAGTTTATAGAGCGCAATGCCAAGGCAGGAAAACCGTTCTATATAGCCAACTGGCCGAACCTGATAAGTTTTATCCCCAATCCGGAAAAGTGTTCACGCTCACGCAATATGCTTCAGGATGGACTGCAATGTAATATTGACCCATTTGTTGGGGAAATAATGGATAAACTGAAGGAATTGGGTATTGCTGAAAATACCTTGGTTATCGCGATGGCTGACAATGGTCCTATGTCGCACAACCCACCGCCGGGTCTTGGTATGGCTGAGACCATTTTTCGTGGTGGAAAAGGTGATTTTACCGAAGGAGGAGTGCGTGTTCCAGCCATGGCCTGGTGGCCCGGGGTAATTGAGTCTGGTCAGTTAGTCGGAGATATTATTCATGAGGCGGACCTGTTTACCACCTTTGCCCGTCTGGGTGGAGTAACTCAGCACATACCAACAGATCGAGTCATTGATGGGATAGACCAAACATCCTTGCTGTTAAACGGTGATACTTATAGTCGTAGGGATTATGTATTTATCTATGCTGGACCCAATTTAGGTGCAACAGTCAAAGGAAATTACAAGCGTCACTGGATGTCATCTGATCCTGCAGGTGAAGCAAGTGGCATCCCAGCCGGCTTTTTCTTTTTACCAGCCGACCCGCGTGAATATACACCGATGCTAACCAATCTGATCCATCTTAAAAGTCCATTTAATCGGATGCGGTTGAGACATGAGCTATGGATGAAAAAATACCCTAATGCTACTGAAAAGCACGGTATTCCATGGACAGGTATTGACAATGCAACACCAGAAGTTGAGGCATTACACAGACCATATGTTGACAAGGGGAAGTTACCTTTTGATCCTCTGGAGTATGTAGAACATCTTGATGAACTTCCGTTTGATCCTGATATGGATCCACACTTCGGGAGATAATTAGAAAAACGAAGCCCCTCTTAATGATAGGAGGGGCTTCGTACTGCAAACCTCAAACTCAGGACATCTGCCCAACTTGAAGGTTATTCCTGTAT
>CAJQNS010000005.1 GCA_905479735.1 uncultured Desulfofustis sp. | reverse complement strand
TTACGGGGGGTCACCTTGGAGATGTAGTCCTCAACACTTTTCTGCAGCGTTGTCTCAGCGAGTTGAGCACAGTGCAGATGGGGCTCGGGCAGTTGCCCGACAAGATCCATGATGGAGATCATGTTTATCTTCTTGACCTCGGCGAGGGGTTTATCGCGGGCCAGCATCACTGCTGCCTCCACACACAACTTGCTATAGGCGCAGCCGTCTGTCCAGCTGTAGGTCGAGGCCACGACATTGTCCTCGATCTGCAGCCCGATTTCCATCGTGTCCCCGCAATTGCCGGCCACCCTGGCCAGCCCCTGCGGATTGTCGATTACCGGATTTCCGTAGTAGTGGAGCAGAAACCAGACGGCTCCCACCGCAAATATAAGAGCAAAGGCGACTAATAGATTCATGACCATGACGCATTTCCTTCGGGGGATGCAGATTCTTGGCCGCTAATGGTCCCCCTGCCTGTTTTTACTTACGACACTGATCATGTAGTTGTTGACGGCCTCCTGCAAGGCCTTGATTGCCAGCGTCGCACAATGTTTCTCCTCATCCGGGAAGGTGCCGATTCTGTTTAACACATCGGCCGGTTCCAGCTCAAGCAATTCTTCCGCGCTTCTCCCGTGGGCCAGCTCAGCGGTAAACGATCCGCAGAGTGAGCTCGAACCACAGCCATCAGTGGTGTAGGAAGCTTTTTCAACCCGGTGATCCTTAAACTTGAGATAAATGTGGATGGTATCTCCACAACCACCCTTCAAGCCCCCCGAAGCATCACTATCTAAAAGAGCACCGTTGAAGCGGGGGGTGCGCCAGCGCTCAAAGCCTATCTCTCCGTAGGCGGCCCGCGCATCAGCAAAGGCCTGGTTCTGCAGTTGTGCGACCAGCGCATCGAATGCGTCATCGCTCATGGGCATGATGTTTCCTCCATACGGGGACACAATACCTAAGGTGTTTCTCTACGGGACACCTTAGGTATTGTGTCCCCAAATTTTTCCTACCAGTGCGCTTCCGCATTGGCTGTTTCAAGATACTCAACACTGCCGGACTTGAGCCTCTCCAGTGCTTCCATGACCGTGCCGCTTACGTCGCTGACGACCTTGATACCGGCGACCTGCAGGGTCTGGAAAGCTTTGGGCCCGCAGTAGCCGGTCATCAGGACGCTGGCCCCACGGTCGTGGACCATGGTGGCGGCTTGAATGCCTGCCCCTTTGAAAGAGCTGACGTTTGCCGAATTGTCGACGGCTTCGAACTCGAGGGTCTCAGGATCGACTATGATGAGAAAGGCCGCCCGGCCGAACCGGGGATCGACATCGCTGTTGAGATCTGTACCTTTGGCTGAAATTGCAACTTTCATCTCTTGTCTCCTAGTGCATTTTATTTACCGAAACGGTCAATCTTGTTCCAGGATCGAGGCTTGGGCAAAAGGTCCGTTTCCTGATATCAGTGTTGCCCACCCCCGCCGCCACAGACCTGGTCGTCCGAAATCAAAGGCAGTTTACCCGCCAACAGATCTTCAACCACTGGCCTGATGTCGATTCTTTCGCCATCGTGGTAGACATCGATACCGACCTGGCGAAAACCCATGAGCGGGCGCATCCCGATGCCGCCGACGATCAGGGCGTTGACCTGATGCGAGGCCAGCAGGTTGACCGGCACCATACAACCGCCCTGAACGTGTTCCTGATTGTCGATGGTGCTCACCGCTTTGATCTCACCGTTTTCGGTATCGATGCAGGTAAAGACGTCACAGTGACCGAAATGGCCGGCCCTCTGGCCGTCTAGTCCGCCGTTTCCCACCGAGGGTATTGCCACACGCATTTTCTTCATTTCATTCTCCTGTTTATTTCATTATCGGCAAAATTCTTGCCTCTTTTTTCGTCAGGAACTCCGAGGACCTGATGGTCGTCCAGATGGAGTTCACCGTTTCCGCAAGTTCTGAGGAGGGAGCATATTCCATAATGGTCTTGCCGTTTACCATCGCCATGGTAAAGGCTGGATCAAATGGAATTCGTCCCACAGTAAGTAAATTTAGTTTTTCCGTCTCGCTCTCGATAGCCTGAGTCATCTCGGTGTTGAGATCATACTTGTTGATGCAGACCATGGCTGGGATTTTGAAATGGAGAGCCAGCTCTGCCACCCGCTTCATATCATGGAGCCCCGACACGGTCGGCTCGACCAAGATCAGCACCGCCGACGCCCCGGTGATTGAGGCAATCACCGGGCAGCCAATACCGGGGGGACCGTCAGTGACGATCAATTCCAGCTGGTTCTCTTGGGCGAGAATCTGTGCCTGCTTCCGGATCAGGCTCACCAGCTTTCCGGAGTTCTCCTCACCGATGCCCAGATGGGCATGGACCATCGGCCCGAAGCGGGTCGTGGAAGTAAACCATTCACCGCACTTTCTGGGCTGAAAGTCGACAGCATGCTCCGGGCAGAAGGCGTGACAGACGCCACAGCCTTCGCATTCGATTGGATCGACCACGAAATCCTCGTTTATAGCTGAAAATTTGCACACTTCGGTGCACAAACCGCAACCGCTGCAGTGATCTGCGATAATTGTCGCCTTGCTGCCGCCGATGAACTCATTTTTTTCTAAGACCTTGGGATCGAGCAATAAATGCAGATCAGCCGCGTCAACATCGGTATCGCAGAACAGATGATTGTCCGCCAGCGAACCAAAGGCCGCCGTTAAACTTGTTTTACCGGTTCCCCCCTTACCGCTGATTACCACCAGTTCTTTCATTGGCTGACCTCCGCTTCTGCAGCTGCCTGCAGGATGCTGGCGAAGAGCTGGCAGAACCTGGTCCGCCACTCAGGTGATTGTTCAACCAGCAGCCCGCCTCTTGAGTAGATCTCGGCTATGGTTCTCTGAAAAGGGATCTCCAGCAGGATCGGCAAGCCCTCGCGTCGGGCATAGTGATACAGTTCATCGTTGCCGATATCGGCACGATTTATCACCAGCCCACAGGGAATGGACAACTGCCTGACCGCCTCGACAGTCAGCACCAGATCATGCAGCCCAAAGGGGGTTGGCTCGGTCACCAGCAGGACAAAATCACTCACCTTCATGGCGTTGATGGCCGGACAGGAAGTGCCCGGGGGGGCATCGATAATCACCAGATCATCGGGCTCGATGAGCGACTGGACGCGGTTGATCAGCGGCGGGCTCATGGCTTCCCCGACACGGAGCCGGCCATAGCTGAAACTGACATGTTTCCAGACCCCCGTCTCAATCGTGCCCAGTTCCCGGTGCCCTTCTTCCACCGCCTGTTCCGGACAGATCAGCCGACAGCCTTCGCAGCTGTGGCAAAGCTCTGGAAAGACCAGAACCTTGTCGCCGATTACGGCAAGGGCATTGAACTGACAAAGATCGGCGCATTTTCTGCAGCCGGTGCACCGTTGCTCATCAATAACCGGTACGAATGTCGACTCTATTTTTGAAACCAGATGCTCTGGCTTTATGAACAGATGGGCGTTGGGCTCCTCGACATCGCAGTCCAGAAGTTTCAAAGGTCTGTCCAGGCTGGCAGCCAGGTTGGTGGAGACGGTGGTCTTGCCGGTACCGCCTTTGCCGCTTGCGACACTGATGATCATTTGTTTTCTCTCTCTTCGGTCGTGGTAAAATTCAACAGATTTTTTCGAGCTGGGCGACGAGCTCTCGGGCCTCTTCTTTCCCAGGCTGCACCGGAAGCTGCATGAACACTCCGTACCCCTCAGTTGCCTCGTGGAACTCGTCGGGATAAAGCGAGGAGACCAGGGCGCAATTGATAAATGGGTTGCTGCGCACCAGTTTACGAACGAACTCGAGCCCGCTGCCCCCCTCCACCTGCTCGTCGGCAATCACCGCATCGACTTGGGAATTTGCTATGGTTTCGTAAACCTGTTCGGGCGTACTCAGGCGGGTAACGCTGAGCCGCCCGCTTTCGATCAGCGCCTGTTCCAGATCGGCAAGGGCAGTTTCATCTCTGCCTAGCATTAGTAATCTGAGCTCTTTCATCTTTCGTTGTCAGTTGTTTGTTTTCTCATCCAATTGCTTAAGCCCCTCTTGCTGGGCTTTATATTCCAACGGGGGGGTGTCGATTTCAGCACTACTATGGCTGAGCAGCTCGGATTTTCTCGATAGCATGGCAATCTTCTGCTGGGAGTTCTGCGCCAGTCGCTGTATCCCAAGGAGCACCGATGAGATGATAGACCTCACCGGCGGGAGTTCAGCCCCCTTCTGACTGCTCCGGTACTCACAATTACCCCCCCTTCCCTGTCCGAGATTCTGATGGCTGCAACGAGCCCCCTGACGCTGTGGCTGGCCGCTCTTTCTTGCTCCGCCTCCCTTGTTTTTCATGACTCGCTTTTCACCTCCCCAGGTAACGGCCCGCTATGACTGACCAGGTTTTCTCTTTTGTTACAGCAGCCGGGCATCCTGAAAAGCTCCAGAGGACCACCCTCGGCATAGGCTTCGAGGAAATTCTCGGCATTACCGCCAACAAAGGACAGAAGTTTGATGCCGGACTGTTTGATAATCTGGGAGGGCCGCTCTGAAATAGCCCCGCAAATCAGGGTATCGATTCCTTTTTCAGCCACCATCCGGGCCAGCCCGGGGGCCACCATCCGGGGCAGAAACTCGCGCCGCCGGTCGACGATTTTCCCATCCTCAATATCTGCCAGCAGTATGGTCTGAGCAGAATCGAATACCGGTGATATTCGATTTCCCCAGACGGTCATTGCCACTTTCATGCGCTTCATAGCTCATCCTTGTTGTTGGTTACCATGGATGTTGCAAGGCAGGTGCCACTCGTGTGCATATGGACAAAAAACAATTTAACTAAGAAATATAAGGATCTTACGGGCCGCCCTCAAAGGGTAGATAACGGTAGAGTCGCAGAGACCGTCGCATGATGGCGACGCTGGGTGAAGGATAGTGTCGCAGTTGTGCGACTGTTCAGGAGGAGCGGCGGCGGCCGTCTATGGTAGGAAGAACGATGTTGAGCTTCTTGATCTTTCTAAACAATGTACTTTTGTGGATACCAAGATAGGCGGCGGCTGCGGATCTGTTGTAGCCGGCGCGGGCAAGCGCCTTCATGATAGTCTCTGCCTCACTGGCCGCAGTGGCCGAACGATAATCAGCGGGATCGTCCTGCATCGGCAGTGGAGCTGGGTGATGCAGAAATGAAGCCGGCAGATGGTCGGGCTTTATCTCACCGTTCTGGCAGAGCACAAAGGCGTGCTCGATAATGTTCTCAAGCTCCCTGATGTTGCCGGGATAGTGATGAGAGGCGAGAATATCGGCGGCTTCCCGACTGAGACCACTGACCATCCTGCTTTTACGCCGGTTCATCTTGTCGATAAAGCGGTCGACCAGCAGGGGAATGTCCTCACGGCGCTCTCTCAAAGGAGGGAGGGCAAGGGTTATGATATTGATTCGATAATAAAGATCCCGGCGGAACTCCTGCCGGTCCGCCATCCCTTCGAGATTTTTGTTGGTGGCGGTTATTATCCTGGCATCAGTTCTGACCGGTAAGGTGCTTCCCAGCGGCGTATAATCGCCCTCCTCGAGTACGCGCAGCAATTTCACCTGAAAAGCCATGCTGGTATCGCCGATTTCATCGAGCAGTATGGTTCCGTTGCCGGCGGCTCCGAACAATCCCTGCCTGTCAGTCCGGGCATCGGTAAAGGCGCCGGCCTTGTAGCCGAAGAGTTCCGATTCGAGCAGAGAGTCGGGCAGCGCCCCGCAATTGATGGTGATAAAGGGCTGCTCCCGGCGCGGGGAATGATTGTGGATTGCCCGTGCCATCAACTCTTTGCCAGTTCCGGTTTCACCGGTAATCAGCACCGAACTGTCGCTTTCACCTATCTGATCAACGATCCTGAAGATGTCCTGCATCTTCTGCGACTGGCTGATCATATCGTCGATTCCGCAAGCTCCGCTAAGTTCGCGCCGCAGTTCCTCGACCAGGCTGTGGTCCCTGAAGATTTCCACACCGCCGAGTACCTCACCCTCATCATCAACCAGCAGCGAAGTCGAGACGCTGATGGGGATTAATTTTTTTTCGCTGCTGATAATCGTGGTGGAGGAACTGACGAACGATTTGCCGTCATTCATGGTCCTTTTGAGCGCACAATCGCTTTCGCACATATTCGAACGAAACACCACCCAGCAATAACGGCCCAGCGCATCATCCCTGCGCACACCGGTGATCTGTTCGGCTGCTTTGTTGAACGAAGTAATCCGCCAGTGGTGATCGACAGTGAACACGCCATCCGAGATACTTTCGAGGATGACCTCGGTGAGGGTGTTGTCATTATTCCCATGCTTTCCGTTCATATGCACAATATAATTCGTTGTGGAATTATCGCACTGTTTTTTTCTACAAAGGGGACACATTGGGGTGTGGGAGGAAACTATTTCTTTATGGATCTCTGATACTCATCAAAGCTCATCGACTCAACCTGCCTCAGGCAGGATTCGATATCGTCCTGGCTGATGAGCTGATGACACCGGCTCCGCTCTCGATCCTTGAACCCCTCGAACCAGGCCCGATCAGAGCAGGCCTGGGTCGAGATGAGCAGCACCACGGCAACGAGCCATCTGAGTAGTCTGTTGCTCATGACTAGATAATTGTGATGATTGTGCGCAGCCATCCTCAGGGTTCCTGAGGCTAATTTGTAGTCTAATCTGAGACGGCTGAGCGCAAATTGGGCAGATCAGTGCACCAGACTGTCGAGATCAAGGTAACCCGGATGCATCCTGCCAATGCCGAACATTCCCGCCAGGTAACGAAGCCAGTCGTCGCTGGTGGAAATTCCCGGATGAGTGACCAAATATCCCTTTACCAAGGCCCGTTGTTTGACCTCACTCTGCACATGCCAGTACTTCATGACCTGTAGCTTGGTCATCCAATCCATAATTTCCCCCTTGTCGTGCGTTAAGGAGGAGTTTAAACGAAAAATCTGACAAAAATATTACATTGGTCACCGGCGCTCTACAACCCTCCTTTGATACGAATCTGATCTGCTGCCATTCTGATTAAAATATTAGAACATTTTAGGCTACCTTGAAAAATCGCACCCCACCTGAGCCAATTATGACCATCCACTTGATTTCCCTTTCTTGATGTTTAATGTCACATTGTAGTACATTGTTTTTTCATACGATGTGCTCCCGATTGGGTGATGTGGACCGCAAACTGCATCACCCTTTTCTTTTGCTGCCCCCCGCCCCACTTTCTCAGTTGACTGGTTCCGATTCAGTCCCGGTAGTCCCGGCTGTCACCCAGCATTGAAATGGAACAGCAATGGTTGTACTCTTGCCTGAGGCTGGACCATAGCGAGGGAGTTCACGACCAGGAGGCTGGCTTATGATCGAATGCATCAGAACCTACAGATTATCTCAAAAGCTTAAGGATCCGTTTGGTTTTTCCCAATGGCACTATGACATTCGCAATGCCCTGATCATCGAAGTAGTGGATCATTCGGGAGCAGTCGGCTGGGGAGAGTGTTACGGACCGGCGGAAGTAACCCAGACCGCGGTTAACTCCTATTATGCACCCTTGCTCATCGGCTGGGATCCGCTTCGAAACGAGGCGGCCTGGCAGCAATGCTGGCGAGCCGGCCTCGATTTTTCTCTCAAGGGAGTGATGATGGGAGCTATCTCCGGACTCGATATGGCGATGCTCGATCTCAAAGGAAAAATTCTCGACATCTCTGCCTCGGAACTCATGGGAGGCCGACTCCGGGATGAAGTGGTATGCTACGCCACCGGTATGTATTTCCGCAAGGTCTCCGAAGCCGAACTGGTTGACATCATTGTCGACGAGGCGCAGGGATATGTGAATGACGGATTCTCGGCGTTGAAGATCAAAATCGGCAAGAATATGACCTTCGACAAGCAGCTTATCGGCCTGATGCGCCGCACCTTCGTCGATACCAGGCTGATGGCCGACGCCAACCACGCCTACGATCTGCCCGAAGCCATAGAGATCGGCAGACTCCTCGATGAACATGACTACAAGTGGTTCGAAGAACCTCTCTCACCCGCGCAGACCAGCAATTTCCGCCAGCTCTCAGACAAGATAGATATTGCCATTGCCAGCGGAGAGTGCGAACAGACCAGATGGGGATTCCAGGATCTGCTGGTCAAAGGAGGCGTGCAGATTGCCCAACCGGACCTGGCCTATTGCGGCGGTCCGACCGAGGCGCTGAAAATTCGCGCCATAGCCTCATCGATGGGCATCAACGTGGTGCCCCATGCCTGGGGAACAATGCTCAATCTGGCCAGTGCCGCTCATTTTTTGGCCACCACCTATGTGGAGCCGGGCCGGGCCGAGATTCAACCACCGCTGCTGGAAACGGACCGTTCGGACAATCCGATGAGGGAGCAAATGTACCGCACAAAACTGGTATTCGATAATGGTAGAATAGCTATTCCGACCGCTCCCGGGCTTGGAGTTGAGCCTGAGCTGAGGGAGATGCACCATTTCTGTGTGCAGCAGACCGAATGCAGATAATACCAACGCGTTGATTACCAAAGAGTATGAGGTTGGAGCACTATGACTGGCATTTCGGGATGTGCAGTCACCTGATACCAGAACGAGGAAAGCTTTGAATTGATTACTACTTGAGCCTTTTGCAAAACTAAGATTTTCGTTCAAAATCAAGGCATGCGAGAAATTTTACCACAGGCATATGATTGATATTTCGAGGATAAAATTTTGAGCATAACGCAGAGTTTGGGCGAAAAAATTGTTTTGCAAATGGCTCACTTGAGAGATTCCTGGCCTTTGGCGGAGCCTTTTTCCTGGCCGTAAAGGTTAAACTCTTTGGCCAGAAAGCTGACAAAATCATCTTCGAATTGGCGGGCACTCAGGCCGGAAAAGTACTTCAGTTTCAATCTCCGCTGGTCTGCTTCGGAGCTTTTTCCCCAGAGTTTCAAGACCTTTCTTGCTTTATACATAGTCACCTCTTACGTCTGCTTGTTAAGCGAACCTATCCGATACTTTGCGGGAGTAATTTCACCCCCTCGTCTAAACTCAGTGAGAATGGTCTCGGCTGCTCAGATTGTCTCGCGCCTGCTTGAGTTCCCGGTGGCCTCCATCATATCTCAAGGCCAGGAACCTGACGAAATCATCTTTGCTGAAATGGTCGCCGTGCTGGTCGAGAAACTGGCGCATGAGCCGCTGTTTCTCAGAGAGTTCCATGAAATTCCACAATCTTATGTAGGAATCGGTTTTGCTCATAATCACCTCCTGAAGCAAAGGTTTTCTGAGGCAGGTACAACCACATCGGGGGGTACGGCCTGTTGTGATGGATACTTTTAAAAACGATAAGAGCTTTCTTTCGATCAGACAATACCACAAACGGAAATAATCCCCATAGCAGATGGTCTTTTGAGCTCTCCCCCATCCTCATGGTGTCTCATCTAAATCCCACTACCAGAGCCGTCTCCAGCTGCTCTCCAACTTCTTTGAGCAGCAATATATCGGATCGGCAGGGCACCGCTTACGACCTGAAAAAGAAATAGTCGCCAAGGTAATAGAGACAATCCAGCAAGCCGCAAAAACTGGTAAAACCGGCGACGGTAAGCTTTGTTCTGCCCGTCGAGCAGGTCATCAGGGTTGGCACCGGGGAAACAGGAGAATCTGTAGGAACCAGGAGAATCGGCAGGAAATAGGAGAATCGGCAGGAAAATAGGAGAATCGGCAAGAAACAGGAGAATCGGCGGTATAGTCGGGCTGGTTGATCAGTCCCCCGAAGTTCCGTCCGAAACCACCTCGAGCAACGCTGCCACCGGCGGGTGGTCTCCCGCCTGTTTCTCTCTGAAGAGGTAGCGCAGCTCGTTGCCCGGCCCAATCACTGCCGCACCGCCCAGCTGCAGGGCACTCCCCTGAAGCGTTCCAGGACGGATACCGGCTTTTATGGCCGAGAAAACAGACTGCAGAGGTTTAAGGCCAAGCAATTTGCTGATGCCGGATGAAAATCCCAGTATCCGGTAGGCCTCCCGCGAGGGGTCGGCAAAGAGCTCTGAGCGAAAACCAGTAACCTTCCTGAACTCGGCCAGATGCACTGCTTCTCCAGGTCCGATAACCGCCAACCTGCTCTGTTTGGCACTGAACTTGTCCTCGTATTCGCTCAACTCAGCAACCTGCTGACGACAGAGCATTCAGCCGAAATGTCTGACAAAAACAAGCACCGTAGTCTGGCTGGCCCAGAGGTCGGACAGGGTTGTTTTCTGCCCCTTTTGATCATAGACGCCGAGCTGGCCAAGCTGCTCAACCGAGACATTGTAAGCTTCCATATTTTCCTTTTGCATATCTCTACACCAAACATCCTCTATATTGAGACCGAACTTCCCCCCTGCCCACTGTCTAAGAAAATCTATGTTGCTTATCATACGTTAAGCACATTTATAGGTGGAGCGGAGGATATTGAAAGAAAAGCGACAGGGACTGGCAAAGCGCCCCTGCTAAATCTGCCGGCCTGGTCGATTTTTCCTTTCCTTGACCTATATTCTGGCTTATGACTCTTTTGACCATTGCCTATGCCAACCACCGGCCGGAGACGCTGCCGCTCTGCCAGCCTCTGATGGAGGAACATCGGCGGATTATACTGGAGGAGCCCCCCCACCCTTTATTCTCCAAGATGATTCGCGGGCAGGTCAGCACGGAAGACTATCTGCTCGATCAGGACATTGAATACCCGGCTTTCAGCCAGCAGCAGTGTCTTATGCTTCAGCGGTTTTTCCTTGATGGAAGAGAACTCCTGCAGATTGAGCCCTTTGTCGAACACTTAATCCAGGTTCAGGAATTTTTTGCCGAGGGAAGCGGACCCGCAGATCTGAACAAGTCCACAACTCACTACCAGGTCTATCTCAGGGAAAAGGAAGCGACCCGAACCCTGATCGATTTTTACCAGGCGGTGCGGGGAGACGATTTTTACCAAATAATCGAGTCGGTCAAAAACTTTGCCTGGGCCGATGCCAAGCGATTTGCCCTGCGCGATCGACTCAGGGCCCAGGCCATTGTCGACAACCTCGATGATGAGCAACCCACGTGCGTGGAAGCTGGGCCCATGCATTTACTTCTCTACCAAAATATTCGCACATTGGTGCCCCCGGGCTGGTCTCTTAAACCGGTATTCGTGGAACATCTGGGACTCCGACAACTGGGACTGACCTCGGGACTTTACGGTCCCGGCGATCAGCTTACCGTACACTGCCTGTTCAATCGTCAGATAAAAACCGAACTTGCCAACTTGCTGTGCGCCCGCACCCTTGTTTTTATGAAGATTGTGCGCAAGGATGAATACTCTGGCCAGAACGGTCCATTCCCCCATCTGCGTGATGAAGCACAGGCCGCGGTACTGGTAAATCAGCTGAGTTTCGAACAATGTCGCCAGCTGTTCTGGAAGATTCGTGATCAGTCAGTGGAAGCAGCTACTGGTCTGGTGCGTGAGCATATTTCTGGCACCCCGGCAAAACCTTTTCCCTGAAGCAATGATCTAAACGAAACTCAATCAATGATTAAAGTAATTTTCATCAATGGAAAACCATGGACAGCCAAGGCTGCTCAAAGAGATCAGCAGCCTATCACCCAGGAGCCGAGATGATCATGATAACAAAAGCGTGGCGTTGCGCCGCCGTCTGTTTTGCAGTCCTCAGTTTCAGTTCCCTGGTCCAGGCCGGGGAAGCTGATGTAATCGAGGCCAGAGTCGACCAGAATTCGGCGGGAGCCTATGAGTATAACGTTACCGTCCAGCACGCAGATGAGGGGTGGAACCATTATGCCGACAAGTGGGAGGTTATAGACGATCAGGGCACGGTTCTGGCGACCCGGGTTCTGGCCCACCCACATGTTAATGAGCAACCCTTTACCAGGGGTCTTTCAGGTGTAAAACTACCCGGGAAAATGGCCACGGTAACCGTGCGCGCCCATGACTCGGTCCATGGCTATGGTGGTCGAACCATGACCATCGATCTGCCGTAAACCGGCAGATACCAGGCCAAGTCAAAACCCGCCGGACTGTCAGACCGGAGCCCCCAATCTTGTTGGTGAATGTCATGCATGATCATGAAAAGATAGACTATGTCGAGTTTCCCGCAGTCGACCTTGAAAAAACCAAGGAGTTCTTCAGACAGGCATTCGGCTGGACCTTCGAGGATTTTGGTCCGACCTACACTGCCTTTGCCGATCAGGGACTGGATGGAGGATTTTATCAGTCAGAATTGCAATCGCAGGCAGATAAAGGTGGGGCCTTGATCGTTTTTTACAGCGAAGACATCGAAGCCACTTTGCAAAAAGTCACTGCGGCAGGAGGCAAGATCAACAAGCCAATTTTTTCATTTCCCGGCGGACGTCGATTTCACTTCATCGAGCCGAGTGGAAATGAATTCAGCGTCTGGGCTGACAAAACCCCGTAAGGCTCTTTCCGCGGCAGCGCTGTGTCGTCTAAGGCGAGGTTGAACTGGCTTGGTAACTGGCTGTATCTGGTCTCCACAGCGTCAGCTGAAACCAACCACCAGCACTTGACTATTGTCTGTTCTGCTGCCTTTGCTTGAGTTGTAATAGGCCAGGCAGGCATGTAACTAAACCTGACGGGAGAATGGTTATGGCGCATTCAGGGAATGACAGAAGTAGTTGGGCCGTTGGCGGCGGCCTGCTGCTGGGACTTGGGATCGGTTTCTTCTTCCTACCTGAATCCGGTCTTGCCTTCGTCGGCAGCATGCTCGCCGGACTCGGTTTCGGCCTGCTGCTCTCGGCCATACTTTCGGTCATCGCAGCTCGAAAATAATCCATCACAATAAGCCCATAAGCCTAGAGAACCTTGGCTCAACCGGGTCATTGATCACACACGTGTTTATTGGCATATTCCTTTTCGTCAAAGGTTTCTACGGTTCCCATCATCGGCAGAGCCCCCTGGGCCATTTCACCGCATTTCTGCATCTGCTTCAAGGTAGGGTCTGACGCAATTTCCTTACCAAAAGAGATCGCCGTTTTCTGGGCTTTGTCACGGTTCCCCTTACTGCACAGGCCTTCGATTTCCTCGCTCATCTTTTCAGATCGAACCTGAAGTTCCTGGAGTTTGGACTCATCGATGCCGGCCATACATTCCTGTACCTGCTGCATCACCTGCATCATGTTCTGCATATTGCTCTGATTCATCCCCCCGGAGTTCTGGGCCAAAGCGAGGGCGGGAGTCAAAAGCACTACGAGGATTACAGCGATTTTCATGGGGTTCTCCTTTGATATGTCCCTAACCGGTAAGTTTTTCGGCTAATTTGGGTGCAATATTGATTTGATTGGTTATTATGGCGAGCAACTACAGACCGAGATCAACCAGAGGCTTAAATGATTACCAATATTCTAATCGCACTTTCTCCCCCACTGGCAGCATACTTGTGGACAAAAATATTTTTACTTGCCGGCGGGACGAACTTCGAAAACTCATTCCTATACAGCATGGCAGTTCTGAGCGTGATCCTCATTCCTGTAGGTCTCTATTATGGCAAGCTGACCATCTTTGCCGGTGGTTGCGTGTGGCTGTTTGTGGTCTGGAATGTACTGTACGAACCTTTCGCGGTTCTCTTCTAAAGCTGAACCTCAATCAACGCATCTGTCTGAACTGTCCGGGCTGCAGTCACCGTAGCAGTCGATGCTCACCCGACTTCCATGCTTATTTCAGGGAAACCAAGCCAAAAGCCATTGTGCGACGCGTAATCAAGTTCAAAGCGGACAACATCCGTATGCCGTTGTTCGATAATTATAAATTTCTCCAGTACTTTTTTAATATCACCTTCTGCTGATTCAAAGGCTTCCTGATAGTATTCAGTGGTTTCAATTTCGAGCTTCAGAGCAGTGCTGAGAACCCTCTTTACGTCGCCCAACATCTGTTCTGGTATCGTGATTTTCATCGACTCAATATTCTTTAGCAGGTCTTTAGTCTCTGGAATGGAGGTTTTAAATGCTTTCAAGCTGACGCTGCCCTGGTCCTTTAGTGTTTCAATACTACATTCCAGAAAATCAACGTGGGACTGCTCTTCATCCGCTAATGTTTTAAAAATTCCTTTCCCCCTCTCGTCATCAATAATCTCGATGGCAGACGTATAGAGATCTCGGATTTTCTTCTCGTATTCCAGAGCTTTTTTAAAGATCGTTATTGAGTCCATGCTATCTCCCAAAGGTCTGATTGCTGGGCCTGGATTAAGGGTTGACGCTTCTTGTTCACTATAATAATTAGCCACCTGTTGTCACACTGTAAGGCCAAGAAAGAATCTTTTCAAAGCCTCAATAGAGCCCTGAATCAGGATCTTTTCTTATTGACAACAGCGCTTCATGTTTGATTATTTGGTCAATTGATTTCCAGGTGATGCAAGAAAAAACGAGAAAAATCATTAATACCCATAGTTTTTTCTCAATATGACTTTACTTTGAAGGATACCGGGTTGAATGGATCGTTCTTCAGAATCTGTCGAAACGACACCCAGACGCCAAGCCTCATTCGTATTGATCCGGATTTTATAGACAAACACGTTAACCGTTTAGAGAGATTCTCAATGACTGGAAAAGAAAAACTGCTATCTGCTCTTAAAACCAAGGGCATAAAGTACATTTTTGGCTATACCGGCGGGGCTATTATGCCGGTGTTTGATGAACTGGAGAATTATAAGGATTTACAGTTCATCATGTCGCGTCATGAACAGGGAGCTGCGTTTATGGCCCAGGGTATTTCGAGGGGATCTTTGTCGACCAATAATCCACAAGTAGGAGTATGTATAGCCACCTCGGGCCCAGGGGCAATGAACCTGACAACAGGCGTGGCCGATGCTCACATGGACTCGGTGCCGATGTTGATAGTCACGGGGCAGGTTGCTACTGGGGTCATTGCAACTGACGCCTTCCAGGAGAGTGATATTGTCGGCGTCATGATGCCCATAAGCAAGCAGACCTATATGCCGCTTCATGCCGACGATGTTGAAACGACAGTCCACGAGGCACATTATGTTGCGACCACCGGCCGTGGCGGGCCGGTATTAGTCGACATCCCGAAAGATATACAGAACCAGTCGGTATCAAAAAAGTACCACTTTGATGTTAAGGGATATCGGCCAGTCCTGCCTGGATATTTCTATCATCCCACACCGGAAAGGGGACCACTGGAAAGGGCAATGAAGCTCATTAACAAGAGTGTGAGGCCCTTAATTTTCTGCGGTCACGGCGTGGTAAACAGCAGGGCAGGCAATCTGCTGCAGCAGTTTGCCGAAAAAGTGAATATCCCCATAGCCTTTACCCTGCACGGGATTTCAGCCCTGCCTGCCGATCACCCGTTGAGCCTGGGAATGATGGGAATGCACGGCACGGTAGAGGCAAACAAAGCGGTTGTCGAGGCGGACCTCCTGATATCATTTGGTATGCGGTTTGATGATCGAGTTACGGCGAAGCTGGATGAGTACGCCGCCAATGCCGATGTCATCCATGTGGAAATCGATCCATCGGAAATCGACAAGAATGTCGCCACCTCAGTGGCCATCAATGCTGATGTTTACAGAACACTGCGCGTCCTGCTGGATGATCCGATGCTCACCTACAAACCCAGGCGTCGCTGGTTTAAAAAAATTGATGAACACCGCAAGGCGATGAGAGAAGCGCTGCAGGGCGAAATAGATGGAGGGGTTGGTGATAACGGTAAATTATTGATGAAAACTATTGTCCATCAACTTTCTCTGGCGACTAAAGGCAAAGATCTCATTGTCCCTGATGTCGGCCAGCACCAGATGATGGCTGCAAGATTTTACAATTACCAGACAGAGAACAGCTGGTTTACATCCGGTGGAGCGGGGACGATGGGAGTATCACTACCCATGGCCATCGGCGTAAAACTTTCCCGTCCCGATGAAAGGGTCTGGTCGATAAGCGGCGATGGCGGCTTCCAGATGAATATGCAAGAACTTGGCACCATCATGGAGCATCAGATCGATATTAAAATGCTTCTCTTGAATAACGGCTACCTTGGCATGGTAAGGCAGTGGCAGACGCTCTTTTTCGATGGGCGTTACAGTGGCACGCCCATGCTCAATCCAGATTACGGTTTCATCGCAAAAGCCTATGACATACCTTACCTGAAGGTAACAAAAGTCAAGGACATCAGGCCGGCACTGCAGAAGGCGATCGATCAGAAAGGACCAATTCTGATTGAGTTTGTCTGCGACCCGACAGAGGTCATTTTACCTATGATTCCTGCGGGGGGCGGTTTCAACGATATGATAGTAACTCGTCCCCAAAAAGAAAAATCAGTATCAAAGAGGAAAAAGAAGGGGAATAAATCATGAAGAGAAGAGCCATTCTAGCATTTATGCATGATCGCCCGGGTGTCCTCAACAAGGTGTCGATGCTGATTCGCAAGAAAATGTATAATGTCGATACACTCACGGTGTGCAGCTCTCGGGTTAAAGGAATAAGCAGGATGACGATTACGCTTCGGGAGGACGATATTGCCAAGGTCACCCAGGTGATAAAACAACTGGAGAAATTCACCGAGGTCATTTCTGCCAAAGAGCTTGATACCAATAAAAGCTATTGGCGCGAAGCGGCAATTATCAAACTTGAAGTCGACTCCGAGCATCTAAAAGCATTTAAGGGCCGCTACAATTTTGAAGTGCTCGATAAAAAGAGCAAAGACATTCAAATTATCCAACTGGCGGGCTCGACAGCACAGATTGACAATTTTCTCGATAAGGTAGGTAGAGAACACATCATAGAGATTGCCCGCACAGGCGTGACCGCCATGGAAAAATAGCCTTATTTTACTGGGCGGTTAACCGAAATATTGGCAGCTGTCACCGAGCCGGCGGAGTGAGAAAGTGAAGTATCGGTTCGACTTCTTCCCAACTCCCCTATTGTCTCTTCTTTGCCCTTGACGCCAACATAAATTTGCTCTGGGGATATCATCTTGGTTGGTGAACCATAACCACTAAATGAAGCCCTGATGTTAACCTACAACCCAATAGAATTGTTACCTAAGAGCAAATCAAGTCCACTTCTATTCCGATTCTTTTTAATGCAGTAACCGATCTTATCTGGTCACTCCGGATCTTCGTCATATGTAGAGACAAGTTTCCCATCACTTGACCGATACCACAATGTGGCATATTATTAGGAAATGCTGATGACCATACATTTGTTGATGTAGAAAACCAAACCTGCTGCAAAACAGGGACGGAAAGCTACGGGTCTTAATGAGATAGCCGGGTTGCCATCAATGGTGGTGACTCGGCTTGTTCTTTTCAGAGTCTTCTGTAATCCCCCTCTCTTTAAGTGAGATTTCCTCTCAACCAACCTGGAGGTAGTAAGATGACTGCTTTATCTAGCGATCAAATTGCTCAATTGAAGTCTGTATTTCGTGGATATCTCATCACCCCAGATGACAGCCATTATGATTACGCCCGAAAAATATGGAACGGCATGTTTGACAAACATCCTGCCCTGATAGCTCAGTGTATTTGCACGGCGGATGTTATTCAAGCCGTCAACTTTGCAAGAGATAACAACTTGCTGGTTGCGGTAAAGGGAGGTGGGCATAATTCTGCCGGTAAGGCTACGTGCGATGATGGTATTGTCATTGACCTCTCTCATATGCGCCGGGTCTATGTTGACCCAAAAAAGAAAACAGCTCGAGTCGATGGAGGAGCTCTTCTAGGAGATGTAGACAGTGAAACACAGCTTCATGGATTGGCCGTCTCAGCTGGAATTGTCTCGCATACAGGAGTTGGCGGCTTGGCCCTAGGTGGCGGATTTGGCTGGATCAGCCGCAAACACGGTCTATCGGTTGATAATCTCTTGTCAGCAGATGTGGTTACCGCTCACGGAGATCTTATCCAAGTCAGTCAGAACGAAAACGAGGATCTGTTCTGGGGAATAAGAGGAGGTGGTGGCAACTTCGGGATTGTTACTTCATTCGAGTTCAATTGTGCCGAGATAGGAACCGAAGTTTTTTCTGGCGTGATTGCCAAGAAATTTGAGAACGCACAAGACTACATATCATTCCACCAGGAATATGTGCAAACGCTCCCTGACGAAATGACCGTGTGGATGGTAGTAAGGAAAGCCCCGCCGTTGCCATTTCTTCCTGAAGATGTCCATGGTCAACTCATGGTCCTGGTTCCCTTTGTCTACCTCGGCGACCAGGCCGAGGGGAAAAAACTCATTGAGCCGCTAAGATCACATGGCGAGTCTCATGGGGAACACATCGGCTTCAGCCCTTGGGTCGGATGGCAGTCCATGTTTGATGGATTGGTCGCACACGGGGCAAGAAATTACTGGAAATCTCATCACTTAAAGGAACTTTCAACGGATTGTATCGAACAGATACTTACCTTTGCTCAAACCCTGCCATCAGAAGAGTGCGATGTTTTTATTCCGCATATGGCCGGGGCTCCAAGCCGCGTCGCGCCTGATGCCACTGCGTTTTCTCATCGCTCCACTCCATTTGTACTCAACATTCACACCCGGTGGCGAAATCAGAGCGATGATGAATCGTGTATCGCCTGGGCGCGTGATTTTCACCAGGCTACCGAACCCTTTTCCCAAGGGGTATATGTGAATTTCCTGAGTGATGAAGGAGAAGATAGGGTCAAAGACGCATATACAGATTCGGTATGGAAACGATTGGTTCAGTTGAAGGACAAGTATGACCCGACAAATATGTTCTGCCTCAATCAAAACATAAAACCATCTTCATGATCAGATACCATGCGGATCTCGTCCCAATGACCATGGAAACACCAGTAAACCCAGATTGAACTTTTATTTGTCGAGCAGTGAGGTTTGTCATGAGTTTAAGAGTTGAGCCACTAGCCGAGTAAGGCACCCCGGCCGGAATCAAAATACCTTAAGGGTACCTTGATGGAAAGTGACACGCCACACTCCTGGAAATCTGTACTGAAAGTCCTCCTGCTCACCTCATGTGCGCTTACGGCATTCGCTGCAAATTCGATACTATGCCGCTTCGCTCTGGGAACAGAATCTATTGATGCTGCCGGGTTTACTTGCATTCGTTTACTTTCTGGCGTAGTTGCCCTGTTTCTGATTCTTTTTATTAGGGCCGGTCTTTCACCGACCAGAAGCATGGGGAGTTGGTCTGCTGGGTTAATGCTGTTTCTCTATGCGGTTACATTTTCTTATGCTTACCTGGAGTTAGATACAGGAACCGGCGCTCTCATATTATTTGGTTCCGTGCAGACAACAATTGTAGGTGTCTCGATAGTCAAAGGAAATAAGTTACTCTGGATTGAATGGGTTGGCCTGGCCATCTCATTTGCGGGATTGGTCTATCTTCTTCTTCCCGGAGTATCAGCACCATCTATGCTTGGGTTCGTCCTCATGTCGATCGCGGGTGCAGCGTGGGGATTTTACACCTTGCTAGGACGGGGCTCTGACAATCCCCTGGCAGATACTGCTTACAACTTTTTGCGCTCGATGCCGTTAACCCTGGTAATTCTGATTGCAGCCTTCGGTGATTTTCATATCACCACCACTGGTGCGATGTTGGCAATCTTGTCTGGTGCCATTACATCCGGGCTGGGCTACACTATCTGGTACACAGCGCTAAAAAGTATAACCGCCACCCAAGCTGCGGTTTCACAGCTGGCTGTTCCGGTTATTGCCGCTCTTGGAGGGGTGCTATTCATGGCAGAGCTGATAACACTTCGACTGACTGTGGCAGCCGTTATGATATTGGGGGGTATATTTATGGTAGTAGGTGGGCGAATGATACTTATCGAAAAGGACAAACATACGACGGTTTAACCAATTAAAACAAATAGAAAAAAATAGGGTTGGTACGTATACAAACTGTTTTCATGCCCATCTCAGGATTCTATGATTGCCTAAACGGAATTGTGACTTTTCGAGAAAGACCTTCTGCTTTCATCACTTTGTCCACAGCCCTGCGGACATCACCCAAACATCATTTGCCTTTTGGGTTCTTGGTCTCGCACTGACAGCCTCCCGCTTTCTTCTCAGAGGCAATCCTCTCTTCAATTGTTGATTTAACGTTCTCCTTCACATCGGATTCAATGTCAGAAAATGTGTAGTTGAAACAGTAGCAAATGAGTTCTTCCATTTCTCCTCTCATGCGGTGATATTGGCTACCTGTCGGGCCAGTGCGTCTATCAATAGTTTTTCCGGTATCGTCTTTGATAAGCGACCTGCTATATCAAGATAGACTCTTCAGCCGACACCGTAGTCGGTTCTGCCTTCGGACTCAATTTCATCTCAGACCACAATGTAACCATAAACACTGAAGTATACTTCAGGGTCAAGGGGGAATGTTTCTATTCGAGGTGGGCAAGCTACGATTATGTGCAGCAAGGATACTCAGCCATGATATGGCCTGAAGAGTTTTTCAGATGGCAGGATAGCTCGAACGACCATCTCGGATATTTTGGGGCCGCAAAGCAGCGCTAAATGATTCTACCCAAGACAAAGTGATTCGCAGGATCATACCGGACAAGAGTGTTACGATTTCGAAACATCTCACTAGGTGCCTGCTCTTATTTCGTGTATATTAGCAGGTCTGGGAGATGGACTAATAATTGCAACTAGCAGGGAAGGCAGTTCTCTCAAACCAGCGGGGTGATAAGTGAATTTTAGAATATCATTACTGACAATTCTTCTCATCGGGACATTTTTCAGCTCTACTCTCGTGGCTCAACCCTCAATTCAAGTCGGGGTCGCCAGCATGATCACTCCCGTGAGCGCCGTCAGGTATTATCAACAGGTAGTTGAGTATTTGGGAAGCAAACTCGGGATACCTGCGGAAATGGTGCACCGCACTACCTATGACGAGATTGATGTGCTGCTGGAGAACCAGGAAGTCGATCTCGCTTTCATATGTTCATCTCCCTACGTGCTCGATAATGAAAAATTTGGGGCTGAGTTGCTGGTTGCACCACAAGTCGATGGCCAGGCTGCTTACCATTCTAACATCATCGTCCATAAAGACAGTTCGATCGAAGAGGTTGAACAACTGAAAGGGATGACCTTTGTTTTTGTCGATCCTAAATCAAACAGCGGCCGGCTCTACCCTACCTACATGCTGGCCAAACGCAACGAATCTCCAGAAAGCTTTTTCAGTTCCTATCAATATAGCTATAGCCACAATAAGTCGGTTGAGATTGTGGCCAAGAAACGAGCCGATGGGGCCGCTGTCGATTCTATTGTGTACGACTACATGGTAGACGATAACTCGCCCTATAGCGAGCAGATCCGCGTCATACATCGTTCGCCGCCCTTTGGTATTCCGCCGGTGGTGGTGAACCCCGACATCGCCCCATATCTAAAGCGTTCGCTGCTGGCTATTTTTCTTGAGATGCATAACGATCCAGAAGGCAGGGCAATACTTGAGGCCATGCGAATAGAGAAGTTCGTCGAGGTTGAGGATAGCAACTATGACGGGATCAGGGCTATGCGGGCCTTTATCGAAAACAATAATACTTCCTTAGCGACCGTTCGACAGGAATCCCAGAGCAATGTCAAAAACGAGAATGAGCCAATATTGTTCGGGGTTCTGCCCAGGGATAATCCGATTATCGCCTATGAACGATACCAGCCGCTTGTCGACTACCTGTCAGAGATTACCGGTCTGGAAATGGAGCTGCACCTTGAGAAAAGCTATCCGGACGTGGTGAATAAATTGGGGGAGGGAAAGATGGCATTTGCCTTGCTCGGTCCTCTTACCTACCTCGATGCTTATAAACGATTTGATGCCCCGCCAATTGCCAGGAGTAAAACTTCCAGGGGCGAGATATTTTATCGCAGCGTTATCGTTACCGACCTGGATGGCACCATAAAGGAAATTTCCCAACTGGTGGACAAGAAGTTTGCGTTTGCAGCACTGTGGTCAACTTCGGGCAACCTGATTCCCAGGTATATGCTCGCCTGGTCAGGCATACACCTGGACGAGTTGTCTTCATATCACCATTATAACTACCATGACACGGTCGCCAAGAAAGTCATCAGCAACGAGTTCGATGCCGGGGCTATCCGGCTGTCCACGGCCGAGCGATATGAACCGTATGGTCTGAAGATAATCGCCACCTCTGAGCCTATACCCACAGGCCCAATCGTCGTCTCTACTCATACTCCGTATGATGTAACCATTAAAGTTCGGGAGGCTTTGCTGGCCATGTCGACAGATAAAAAAGGAATGACAATCCTGGCGAAACTTGACCCTGATCTACAGGGTGGCTTTGTCGCTGCTTCCGATGCTGATTATGCGGGGATAAGGCAGAAAATCAACGCGGTTCCGACAGGATGCGGTAAAGGTTGCCATCCCAAAGTCTTATTTTAACAGGAGCTACGTGGGTATATCCCTACAAAAAAAGTTCATTCTGGTAGCCTTTCTGTCGGTATTGGCTATCACTGCTGCAATCAGCCTTTTCGCGGCGCTCAAGACCCGCTCGGCACTTTATAATGCCTCGGAGCGCCATGGACTGATGCTTGCCGAGACCGTGAGTGCGCTGATCATTAACGAGTTGATATACGAGAAGCTGGGCCTGGTCGAAGAAGGGGGGCTCATAGATAATTACATGAGAGACCTCAGTCAGCACAGCGAACTCAACCTCAACTTCGTTGCGGTATTGGATGACGCTTCACGGGTTATTTCTCACAGTAATTTCAGCGAGTACGGCAAGCATTACACCGATCCGTTTCTCACCCAGGCCCAGGAGTCTGGGCACGTTCTGGTAAGACCACGCAAAGATGCCTCTGAGGACGGTGCCCTGGAATTTGCTGCGCCGCTGTCGATCGAAGGTAAGCGGTGGGGCCTTCTACTTTTTTCTCTTTCTCTGGCGGATGTGGAAGAGGAAGTCAGCGCCATGATCAGTCAAATAATCAAACACTCGATTTTGGCCTTAGTTCTGCTGTTCCTACTGATCTATTTGCTGAGCCGTCGTTTCATCAAGCCGATCATAGACCTCGCTCAGGCCATGGGCGAGGTCGAGGTTGAAATGAGCGAGAAAGTCATACCGGTAAAAGGTAATGATGAACTTGCCCTGCTTACTCGCAGCTTCAACGAAATGGTCAGACGCATCAGAAAGGCAAACGAGGAAATGAAACTTGCTCATGAGAAATTGCTGCAGTCGGAAAAGCTTGCCACCCTGGGCGTTCTCTCATCAAGTATCGCCCATCGGATCAACAACCCATTGGGCGGCCTGTTTAATTGCGTCGGCCTGCTGCGTAAAAAAGGTGAAGACAGGGAATTCAGGGCGAGCTATCTCGATCTCATAGAGGAGGGTCTTGAGAGCATCAAGCAGACGGTAGGTCAGCTTCTGTGGACAGCCGGTCGTCGAGAGGCAGAGGAGAAACGTTCTCACTTACAAACTGTGCTTGCCAGCGTACTCCGTTATCTCGATTATCGGCTTAAAAAGCAGGAAATCGATTACCAGCAGGAATTGGAACATGATCTCCAATTACCGGTCGCACCGCATGATCTGGAAGAACTCTTCTTAAATATCATGATCAATTCCATTCAAGCAATGGGGTCGGGGGGACGACTGCTGATACGAGCGCACCAATCTGAAGATCAGGTAGTTATAACAATAGAAGATACTGGGATCGGTATACCGGAAGACAAGATCGAGGAGGTGTTTGATCTCTTTTATTCGACCAAGAAGGCTGGAGAAGGCACGGGAATCGGAATGTGGATGAGTTACGAGATCGTTAAAAAGTACAAGGGTGAAATTTTCATTTCCAGCCAGTTGGGAACTGGTACGAAAGTCACGATCATTTTCCCGGAGGCGCCATGAATGCAAGTGTTCTCGTAATTGAAGATGAGAAAATTGTCAGGGTAACGCTTGTTGAGGCCCTGAAGACCGAGGGGTATACCGTTCTATCGGTCCAAGATGGCAATGACGCGCTTGTGGCCTTGGAAGAGGGTGTCTTTTCATTGGTTATTACTGATATCCGCCTACCTAGCGCTGGAGGGATAGAAATACTGAAAAAATGTATAGCCGAGTCCCCCACAACACCGGTGATAATGATGACCGCCTACGGAAATATTAAAGATGCGGTGGAGGCCATGCAAATTGGGGCATTTGACTATATCACCAAGCCGTTTGATCTCGAGGAGATGCTCCTGACAGTTCAGCGTGCGTTGGACGTTCATACGATTACTCAAGAAAACATCCGCATGAAGAGAGAGCTGAGTAACTTATACGGCTCTCCTCAGATCATCGGAGAAAGCAAACCAATGCAGGTGGTTTTCAGCCTGCTCGAGAAGATCAGCAGGACGGAATCGACAGTTTTGATTCTGGGCGAATCAGGGACCGGAAAGGAAATTGTGGCCTCTACCATCCATTTTCAAAGCAGCAGAAGAAACAAGCCAATAGTGCGGGTGAATTGCGCAGCGCTACCGGATGAACTAATAGAAAGTGAGTTGTTTGGCTACGAAAAAGGAGCTTTCACCGGCGCGGCCGGCCAAAAGCCCGGCCGCTTTGAAATGGCTGAGGGGGGCTCGATCTTCCTGGATGAAATCGGGGATCTGCCTGCTCTGACTCAAACTAAAATATTACGGGTACTGGAAGAGCGCACCTTTGAGCGGCTGGGGGGCACCACGTCGGTCACCGCCGATGTCAGAATCATCACCGCAACCAACAAAAATCTAGAAAAAGAAGTTCACCAGGGAAAATTTCGTCAAGACCTTTATTACCGTTTAAATGTAATACCGGTTGAACTGCCTCCGCTGCGAAAGAGAAAAGAGGACATTCCTCTTCTCATAGATGCATTCAGCAGGAAAATCAATGATCAGATGGGTACGGCGGTCTCGTTTTCTCCTGAAGCAACTGAAGCGATGATGCGATATCCCTTTCCCGGAAACGTACGGGAACTTCTGAACGTGATCGAACGGTGCATTGCGCTTTCTGACAGCGAGGATATCCAACCCGCCGACCTCCCTGTGCACATTGCCAAATTACGCCATGAAAAAACTGTACTTGCCACTCTCCAGGAAATCTCAGCAGAGGCAGAGCGAGAGCACATCAGGCGTATTCTGCAGATTACCAAAGGCAATCGATCAAAAGCATCTGAGATACTGGGGATAAGCAGGAAAACTCTCTGGGAAAAGATCAACCTACACAGACTCAATATCTGATTTTTTGATTAGATCGGTTCAAATTCTTGCTTGTTACTACAATGTAACACTCGACTCTTGGCCAACTTTCATATGAGACTGATATTGCTTAACAAATAGCATATTGGTGTATTTCTTCTTATTTTCTATTCTCTCCCCTAAGGGAAGTGCAGAGTAAGGTGCTTTAATTGTACAATTTATTTTTAAAACAAAATTGATTTGGTTACATTTCCGTAACATCCTCCCCCCTTCTAGGTATGGCACGATTAATGCTATTCAATGG
Organism: uncultured Desulfofustis sp.; assembly: GCA_905479735.1. Taxonomy (GTDB): domain Bacteria; phylum Desulfobacterota; class Desulfobulbia; order Desulfobulbales; family Desulfocapsaceae; genus JABDQA01. Next base: position 27,365 of record CAJQNS010000005.1, on the reverse strand, counting down.
TAATACACCATTCGTGTATTGGGCATGAGATTAATGAAAACCAAGAAATGGAGGATGCTATGCGAATCAAACGGAGGGACTTTCTGAAACTGTCCGTCGCTGCGGGTGCTACCGCTGCCCTAAGCGGTTGTGCAGGAGGGTCGAGCACTAACGCTCTATCTACTGCAGACACCGGCGGCAAGGTAGGAATTTCCCCAGGTGAGTGGAAGCCGACTACCTGCCAGGGGTGTACTACCTGGTGCCCGGCAGAAGTCTTCATCCAGGATGGCAGAGCGGTTAAGGTCAAAGGAAATAGATATTCCAAACAAAATGACGGCAAAGTCTGCCCAAGAGGGCACATGTCGCTCCAGCAGGTCTATGACCCGGATCGGATAAAGGTTCCGATGAAGCGTACCAACCCGAAGAAAGGCAAGGGACATGATCCGAAATTCGTACCGATCACCTGGGACGAGGCCCTGAACACCGTTGCCGACAAGATGATAGAGCTTCGCAAGAACAAGGAGCCTGAGAAGTACTGCCTCATGCGCGGACGCTATACTTATATGCGTGACATCATTTACGATGTAACTACAAAAGTATTCGGATCTCCCAACAATATCTCGCATAGCTCTACCTGTGCAGAGGCCGAGAAATTCGGCTCATATTATACAGAAGGATATTGGGCCTACCGAGATTACGATCTCTCCAACTCGAAATACATCCTGATTTGGGGCTGTGATCCAGTTGCCAGCAATCGAATGGTTCCAGCCACCATCAAGCGGCTCGGCGATGCCTTGGACCGAGCCACGGTCGCGGCGGTCGACCCCCGCCTGACCACCAGTGCAGCCAAAGCCAATGAGTGGCTGCCTTTAATGCCGGGCACCGACGGCGCACTAGCTCTCGGAATAGCCCATGTGATTCTCACGAAAGGAATTTGGTACAAGGATTTCGTGGGGGATTTCAAGGACGGTACAAACCTTTTCAAAGCGGGCGCTACTGTCAACGAGGCTGACTTTGTCGAGAAAGAAACACACGGCATCGTCAAGTGGTGGAATATTGCGGTCAAAGACATGACCGCGGCCAAAGCATCCGAGTTAAGCGGAGTACCTGCAGCTCAGATAGAGCGTGTGGCACTCGGAATGGCAGCAGCAGCCCCAAAAGTCACGGTATGGATGGGCCCTGGTGCTGGAATGCAGGCCAGAGGCGGCTACTCCGCGATGGCAGTTCATGCTCTGGGAGGTCTGGTAGGCGGAATTGATAATGAAGGTGGTTCTCTACAGACCGCCAAGATTCCGGTCAACAGCCTCAACAAGGATATCCTGTCAAAGCACCAGGATGATCTCGCAAAAAAACATTCCAAAAAGGAAAAGATTGACCAGCGCGGTCGTCTAGAATTACCGGTTATCGCCAAGGGTAAGTCCGGTGGTGGCGTATCGACGAACAACGCGGCGGTCGGCATCCTAAACAAAGACCCCAACGAGATCAAAGTTCTCGTCGGCTACATGAATAACTTCGTGTTCTCCTGCAATGGTACGGATCTTTGGGAGAAAGCTCTGGCCTCGGTTCCGTTCACCGTTCACCTGACCACCAATGCATCTGAGTTCACGATGTTTGCGGATATCATCCTGCCTTGCACGGTGAACATGTATGAACGCTATGGATTCATCAAAACCAAGGCCAATCGTTACGCCACTTGTTCACTGCTGCAGCCGGTCATTGACCCTCTCTGGGATGTAATTCAGGACGAGTCTGAATTTCCGTTTCTGATAGCAGAAAAACTGAAAGAGCGCGGATTTTCCAATCTCTACGATTGTCTTGTTGAGATGTACTCAGATCCTGAGACAGGAGCAGTACCCAAGGACTCCAAAGAGTTCACCATATACGCGCTGAAGTACTATACACAGCCGCTCTGGGACGGCAAGAAAGATACCCATGGTGATAAGATCAATGGCTGGAGCGATATGCTGGAACGCGGTATGTGGAACTCCGAGGCGTATAAGTACAGATCACATTGGGGCGGGAAATTCAAGACAGCTTCTAAGAAGTTTGAGTTTTACAGTGAGACCTTGAAAAAGGCACTTGAAGGACACGCTAAGAAACACAATGTGGATGTTGATACGGTCCTTGCAAAATGCAACTATACTGCTAAAGGCGAAATGGCATTCGTCCCCCATCATGAGCCGCCGCTTAGACACGGCAGCAAGGCTGAGTATCCGTTTGATTTCATCGACTACAAATCCCGGCTCAACCGTGAGGGAAGGAGCCAGAATGCTCCCTGGTACTACGAGTTCAAACATGTCGACCCAGGCGATGTCGGAGGCCAGGATTCTCTTAGAATCAACCCTGTTGATGCCCAGAAGCTAGGAATCAAGGATGGTGACAAGGTGAAGGTCACTTCGACGGTTGCCACTGGAGAATGCGTTGCCCGGGTATGGGAAGGCGTACGTCCCGGTACGGTCAGCAAATCATACGGTCAAGGACATTGGGCCTACGGTAGAACCGCCACCGGCGATTTTGGCAAGAGCGCCACCCGTGGGGTTAATAACAATACGATAATTCCCTGGGAGCTTGAGAGGCTGTCCGGATCGAATGCCAGAAACGGCGGGCATGCAGCCGTCAAGATCGAGAAGATATAGGTAGGAGGACAGAACAATGACACAATATGCAATGATAATCGACTTAAGAAAATGTGTTGGCTGCGGTGCCTGTGCTCTCGCCTGTAAGACCGAGAACAATACGGCATTGCGACGCAACGGCCAGACTTTCAACTGGGCTGACTTCGTTCACGAGACCAGTGGAAAGTTTCCAAACACTGAATATCGCACCCTACCGGTTCTCTGCAATCACTGCAGTGAAGCAGCCTGCGTAGAGGCCTGCCCGGTGGAACCGAAAGCGATGTTCAAAACCGAGAATGGCATAACGATGCATAACGAAGAACGATGCATCGGCTGCAGGGCCTGCCAGGAGGCATGTCCCTACAGTATGGATGAGGTGCAAAAGGACGGCGCCCATGGCGAATACAGCGTCATCAGCTACAATGAGGAGGGAGAGCCGGCCCAGCAGTTCTTCACTGATAAGACTCAGTTAATACCCAACGGATCTACCTCCGGTGCGGAATTAGCTGAGATTGCAGGTTCTAATCCACCACACCAGACTATGTTCTCCCACCCTGACTACGAAAGTGTGCGCCGGGACAATATCGTCGAGAAATGCATTCTCTGCGATCATCGTTTAAGGAACAACGAACTGCCTGCCTGCGTCGATGCCTGCCCTTCAGACGCCCGAGTGGTGGGCGATATCAGTGATGCAAACAGTGAAGCGGCAACACTGCTTAAGAAATACAAACACTTTGTGCTGCTTCCAGAAGAGGGTACCAAACCAAACGTCTATTATATCCGGGAGTATTCAGCCCGGTAGTACTAAAAATAATCGGCCAGGGCTCAGGAGCCTGACTCCCATGAGCCCTGACCTTAACCTTATCAAAGCATCATGATGGTTTCTCACACTGACGCACTGACCCGCGGTAATTGTTTCAAATTGCTTGCCGCCTGTTTCTATGAACCTGAAAAGGACCTTTTTGTTGAAGAAAACCTCTGCCAGAACCTGCAGGACCTCCTTGACGGTTGGGCGTCCGGGGCGGCAAAAGCCGCCTCGGATATGAGACTTGCCTTGTCAAGCACAGAGCAGGAACAACTGAGCCTTGCCCATGCGGAACTTTTTATCGGACCATTCGAACTGATAGCCCCCCCTTATGGATCAGTTTATCTCGAGAAAAATCGTCAGATCATGGGTGACACAACAATAGGCGTACTGAAAAGATATCAGGAGGCTGGACTATCCGTGGATGAAAAGGAGCCACCCGATCATATCGCCATAGAGCTGGAGTTCATGTCGTTTCTCAACCTCCGGGAAGCAGAAGCCAGAGCGGAAGGCAGAGACACCGAAGCAGAGGATTATTTTGGCCGGCAAAAAGACTTTTATCACAATTATTTGCCCTGGGTGCCGAGCTTTTGTGAGGCGATAAGAAAAGGAACGAAAAGTCATTTCTATCAATCTCTGGCGGACTGTCTTGGCAGGTCTATGGTGACCTGCCAGAAATTTTATGGGACAGAGGTAAATCCCCGGGCTTAAGAGATAATAAGATTCAGATCGATGTCATCACTCAGCCTGATTCAGAAACTTGTTTCACACTCCACCCAGCAAATAGCTGATTTTGCCCAAGACAGGTGCCTGCGAAAACGTTTTAATCGATTTGATTGTGTAAATTGCATAGACGTCTGCGCTTCAGGTGCAATATCGCTCAGTGATCGCAGTATCCGCTTCAGCGCTCGGGCATGCAGCGGATGTATGCTGTGTGCTGAAGCGTGTCCGAATGACGCCTTTGCTTTCTCAGAATTTGCTGCCGACTCTCTGTGTTTTTCAGAGGATATGGCTGAGCCTGTCGTAATATCGTGTCACCAACAGAGCCAGATCTATCCAGAAGAACGGCTTGTACCATGCCTGGGCGGTATTACCAATGAGCATTTACTGGCCTTGAATATGTCTGGAGAGACTACCATTGCATTTAATGTATCGTCCTGTGCAGAGTGCCAAAACAAACATGGCGTAATAGGCATGTTACATAGACTGGCATGGCTTAAACAAAAAAACAGATCCCAATTTACCAGAAAATATACCGTCATAACCGACCAGAATGAGATTATTGCCGGCGCCCAGTCGGCCAGACGATCATTTCTCACCGGCTTGAGAGAAAGCTTGTGTGAGACGATTGGTTCCCAGTTCAGTTTTCAAATAGACGATGCCGGGCCTGCAGCAAAAACCAGCAGGAGAATACCCGCCAGGGTGCAGATTAAAAAACAGCTGATGGCAAAGGTTGCCTCGAAAGACAGACAACCACTTTCGAGGCTGATTAATCATCGGCTTATCATAAACGAGGCCTGCAATCTCTGCCCCTTGTGCAAGGGGATATGCCCTACGGGTGCTATTCAAGTTGAGCAGAGCGAAGGGGAAAAAGAACTCAGGTTTGATGGCACTCTCTGCAGCGGTTGCGGTTTGTGCGTTTCTTTTTGCAAGCAAAAAGCGCTCTCTCTGGTAAAACCTGACTCATGGACTGCGGCTGCCGAGACAGGCAGCCAGCCTGCGCCACTTGAAGCATTGCTGCCCCCGGTTGAATAACCTGTTCGAGACAATGAACCTGAAAATGCTTAGAAGGTATCTGTAAACAGAGGAGTGCTCGAAATGACCGATCTTCTGATTCCGATTACCTTACTGGCTTTCATTTTTGCTGTCGTGGCCTTCTTCTACGCCTCAGTGGGGCTGGGAGGGGGCTCTTCCTATACTGCCTTGCTGGCGGTATTCGGGGCCAGCACAATGACGATCCCCCTGGTGTCGCTGACCCTGAACATCCTGGTCACCACCTTCGGCAGCTTCGTTTTTCTTCTGCATGGTCATGCTCGATTAAGACTCATTGTGCCGTTTATTATTTCATCGATCCCTATGGCTTATCTGGGTGGAATGCTGCATCTTCCAAAACGGATATTTTATGTGCTGCTCTTGGTTTCACTCTGTGTTGCGGCAGCGCGGATATACTTCCCGGATACCAGTAGACCGGTTCACCTCGATAAAAGCCGGAAGATTTTATTGGCCATCGGAAGCGGTGCCATATTAGGGCTGATAGCCGGCATCACAGGAATCGGCGGAGGCATCTACCTGGTCCCATTAATCATCTTGTTGGGTTTGGGAAACGCAAAGGAGGCCGCTGCTTGCGGTGCGTTTTTTATCTGGGTAAATTCAGTCTCCGGACTGCTTGCCAGAATACAGTATAACGAAGTTGACCTTGTCCCCTACTTACCTCTGGTCATAGCAGTTGTATTGGGAGGGATGGCCGGGACCCTGATGGGAGCCGGGCGCTTTAAGGTCCGAACCATGCAGCAGATTCTCGGCTCAATTTTGATAGTTGCAATTCTTCTATTGGGCAAAAAAATTGTGATGTTCGCCTGAGTACTTAGCCAACTATCCGGGCCACCTTTGAGCTGATGCATAAGGGGATTTGGGCTTTGGCTGAGCTCAAAGTCGTAAATAAGATCCCTTGCCTATCTCCGTCTGGACATTTGATCTGGCAAGTTAAGATGCTTTCTGGGTATCCAATTTCCCACCAATTCCGGTCGATTGAATCCTGCCAGTGAAACCCTTTCGTTTGGTCTAATTATCCCAATTCTTGGGTAATCAGACATAATGTCTGATAAACGTTTTGACCCAACAAAATCAAAGAAAAGTTTGAACTACCTAAGAAAGCAATTTCTTATAAATTCAATAAATCTGATCACTTTACCTGACAAATGGCAGGATGTGCTCCGTGATCCTGTTGAGATCGGTCATCAGGGAGTCGCTGCTGGATGGTGGGAATCGGCTCCCCCCCCCACCAACCTTCTCCTACTCAATGCCCGCCCTTGTTGTTCGGAAGCCGTCCAGCCAGACAAAGGCGCGGTAGCACGGGCCGACATCGTCGCTGCACTGAGAAGAGTGGACCGCAAGCAGTAGGACGTTCTGCCCGTCGACGTCCACCACCCGCCACTTGTGAGTCAGAAACTCGTAGGTCTTGCCAGGGGCCACAACCCACAGAAAGGTACCCCCACTTCCACCCCACAGGGTCACGGCGGTGGAGCAGGAAAACTGGGCCCCGTCGACCAGAGCCTCGTTCGTGCCATCTCCAGTGAAATCGTATTGAACAACAGCCTTGTCGGTCGAGTGAAACTCTCCACTGTCTAGGCCGTTGCATTCAAGTTTTGCCTGCTCGATGATTTCCGCCGCTGAGGTCGGGAGTTTGTCCGCCAGTGTAAAATAGGGGATCAACGTTATGAGCAAAGCAATAGGAAATGCTATTCGCATATCAACCCCCTCAATTATAATATTCTCATACAATAGAAATCTGAGAACTTTTATCGAAAGAAGTCAGGGAATCATCATTTGCATCCCTGAGGACAATCGTACAGGCACTCACCCACTTCACGTTTGCCACCCGCTTGTCTGACGTAGCAGCGCTTCTTGGTCTTACAATTGCAGTATTGCTGTAATTTCCACCCATCATTAGACGGATAGTTAACATGCGGTTTATCACCTCTGCTCTGGTGATGATTATCATGGCCGGGGCGAATGATCTCTATTGACGAAACCGCGTGATCCAGCCCGTGGCCGATATACTCGTGGTCTTCCATCACACGCAACGAACGTCCCCGGAAATTTGAATCTTCGTATAAAATCACCTCCATGCCTCTTTCAACCTCAATCGAGGCGATGTCATCGTTCCAGTTTTCATCTTTCAAATTGCGGATGCTGTCTGAAGTGCAGAATCGATCGCCTCTATAGTCCTCCTGGTCGTAGACGCACACTTCGTCGCGAGCCGAGGCCAGGCCGCAGGACAATCCAAAGACCAATACCAGGCTGAGCATTGTTACCCTAATGAGGGGATTAATTGATGTCTTCATGTTCAAGTCTCCTTTGGGTTAGTTGTTGGCAATGATTTTTTTGTTTAAGATCGAGCTGATTGTAAATGCTTATTGATTTAAAGAAATCTTCGTTATTTGTTCGCTGTTCTATTTACATCAAACCTTATGATCACTCAAGATACTTGAGGTTGCTCGTATCGCCCCCCCCTCTGATGCTTCTTGTTCAAGCTGATATTGCTTTTCAACTAGGTTATTTTTTACGTTGCTCCATCAGCTCTTGCTGCTTAATTGCTGTTTTTATCTGCCGTTGCATGGATTCCATATTGGTAGACTCTCATTAGCTTCAGATTTTACCGCCTTTTTTCTTGTAACACGCCTGAAGCGGTGTCAAATAACTCATAAGGGAACCTTGAATCGTCAACTCGTTTTCGCCGCTTGATTATACAACAACCAAGTTACCTGAGTCGATAAAGCCCCATCATTCAATATTAGGCTTTTCACTTCTTGTTACACTGACCCTTTTGTCACCGTGATAAATTTCCAGTTTTTAGGTATGAGGGAGCCTCATAAGGATTCAGAAAGGGATTGGCGGTTTTTACTGCGGGCGGTGAAATCTGAAATTCCCCAACAGCAGTAGCTCCTTAGCCAATAAGATTTCCAGCAACGAAAAGTACCGATAAATATGTTTTGAATTTTCCAGGATACATCTCCTCCCTCTCTTGATTTATTCCAGAAAAAAGTTAGGGAAGGATTCTAGAGTTGTCAATGAGAAACATTCTCATTGGGGGGGAGAAATATTACCATTGCGATTTTTCAAGGCAGCCTTAATCATTTGACTTTTCAGTAAACTAAAATTTCTTCCTGATGCTCTTTCTTTGGATCAATCCAGAAATAATTGATACTGCCAGGGGCAACTTCTGAGCCGGGCAATTTATCGGTACTGATATAGATTCAGGAATAAGGTAAAGTCGTCAGAATCAATAGCCTGCTTAGCCTTACCAGAAATAATCTTCTTTGACCTGACCTACCTCTTGATTATCTTTGGGACAACTTAAATAGGTATTAACAAATTTAGTTGAAATGGAAACTTGTTTGTGGTAATGGTTGAAACGGAAACTATTAGTGATGTTGTCAGCTATGGTGAAAGATATGGAACCAACTAACCCGAAGAAGATAAATCCAGAGGATTATAAGCGACCGTTAAAAGGAAAAGAAATAGAAGCACATGTTGTTCAACTACTAATCAAGAATGGACTGTTCTTACAAAGAGAATTGAACCAGGTGTGTCAACAACATGGCCTAAATACGAATCAATTTAGCGCCATTAATGAGATTATAATGCAAGGCCCAATCAGCCAAAAAGAACTATGCGAGCGGCTTCTCTTTGAAAAATCCAATGTATCGAAGATCGTAAAAAATCTGCTGGAAAAAGCACTTGTCAGCGTCTCAGTAGCGCCAAACGATCGGCGCTCTACTCTTCTTATAGAAACGGAGCAGGGCTCTGAGATCTGGAAAAAGTGTATGGACAAATTTTACGACTCCAGCACTGAACTGATGTCCACCTTGTCCGAGGAAGAACTGCGAAACACATTACGGCTGATGAAAAGGCTCGAACGAAGATTTGTGCGCCTGGCAGAGAAATAGGAAACCAACATCAATTATCAGGAAGCATAAAAATCAAGAGGCTGATAGATGGCACAGGTTAATAACGCAATGGAGATTTTTCAGTTTCTTCCGAAAACCAACTGCAAAGAATGTGGTGAGAGTGCCTGCTTGGCCTTTGCAGGTGCAGTATTTACCGGTAAGGTGGGACTTGCCTCATGCCCCCATGTCCCCGAGAGCAAGCTGAAACAGTATGGCGGCGGCAAGAGAGAGACCAATCCTGTCGAGGAGGAGTTCTCCGCTGTGATGAAGGGGCTGCAGGAGAGACTCCTCTCTCTTGATCTGGAAGACAGAGCCGCGACGATAGGGGCCGACTATGAAGCGGGCCGTATCACCTTACCGATACTTGGCAAGCAGTTTACCATTGACCGGCATTCCAACGTGACGACAGATATTCATGTCAACGGTTGGGTTCTTGGCTCAGTATTGCACTATATCAATTACTCAAAAGGTATTCCCCTGCGTTCCAACTGGGTTCCGCTTCGGGAACTGCCGAGTGGCAAAGACTGGTATCGATTGTTCGGTCAGCAGTGTGAGAACGTGCTCAAAACGACCGCTGATAAATATCCAGACCTTTTCTCCGATCTGGTGGAAATGTTTCGGGGCAGAATGATTGATGAGCGTTTTCAGTCCGATGTGTCCGTTATTCTCTCTCCACTCCCCCTGGTCCCCGTAATGATCTGCTACTGGCGGCCTGAGGACGGTATGGAAGCATCACTTAAGCTGTTTTTTGATGATACTGCCGAATCCAACATCGGTATTGATGGTCTCTATGTATTAGGAGTTGGCATTGCCCTGATGTTAGAACGGCTTTCAAAAGTGCATAGCAATGGATAACGAGACTGACTAAGGATGTTGACGATGAAAATGTAATTACTGCTGTTACTGAGCATTACTCAATACATCATCGATACCACACTTAATGAGGAGAAAATGCCATGGATTATTTTCAAATGACTGCACCATGCGGGCTTGATTGTTTCAACTGTACCTTTTACCTGGCTCATGATAACGGGGAAGCAATGAGGCAGGTTGAACTGTGGTCCGATCAGTTGAAAATTCCAACCGAAATAATGTTGTGCCAAGGATGCCGGAATCATGACGGTCAGATTCCCCTGCAGAAACATCTGTTTGGGGATGAACACCGATGTGCGGCCTATGAATGTTCGAAGACAAAGAAGGTGGCGTTCTGTGGTGAATGTGAAAGTTTTCCCTGTGACCATCTTCATCCATATGCTGACAAGGCAAACACCCTCCCGCACAATACCAAGGTTTTTAATCTCTGCCTGATCAACAAAATGGGCCTTGAGGAATGGGCAAAGTCAAAAGCTGCTGATGTGAAAACCACCTATTTTACTAAACCGTGGTCACTGAGTTGACAAGGAGATGGGACATGTCAGATAAAAATCATAATAGGAGCACGTGGGCGGTCGGCGGCGGGCTCTTGGCAGGCCTCGGGATAGGTTTCTTCTTTTTAGAGAAGTCCGCTCTCGTTTTTCTCGGCTGTATGTTCGCTGGCCTTGGCCTTGGCCTGCTTGTAGCAGCAGTAATTCCAGCGATACGGGGAGGGAATGATTCGCGATCTTCTTAAATGGATTATTGAAAAGAATTTGTTGCGGTCAGAACAGAGAAAATTAGAAACAAGACAAACACCACCGTCTTCAACTGATCTACTTCGTTAATTAAACAATGATTTCAGGCATAATGAAACATTTTCCGATTGTTACGATTGTTATCCTCTTCTCGACCCTATTCTTCCAGGGTGCTCAACTCTTTGCTTCCCAATACTGGCCGCAGGAACAATGGAGAACCGCGTCACCTGAAAGCCAGGGCATGAGTTCCAGCACATTGTCAGAGTTTTTTCACGCCATTAGAAAGAACGATTACAAGATTGACAGCGTGATAATAGTGCGCAACGGATACGTGGTTCTGGAGTCATATAGTCACCTGCTGGAACCACATTTTAAACACCAAATCTATTCCTGCACCAAAAGTGTATCTTCAGCGCTGATCGGGGTCGCAATCGATAAAGGTTATATCAAGTCGGTTGACCAACCCTTGCTTGAACTGTTTCCCGAGAATACCTCGGCTGTTCAATACAGTGATAAACGGAAGATCACATTGAGACATCTATTGACGATGGCTGCCGGTCTGAAATGTGAAGATTCTGTTCGCTACGAATTCAAAGGACTCAAAGAGATGTGGCAAAGCGATGACTGGGTACAGTACATGATAGACCTCCCAGTCAGCTATCCGCCAGGAATCAATTTTGAATATTGTAATGGTGCTTCTGCACTTCTTACGGCGATCATCCAGAAAACGACTGGAATGACTGCTTTTGAGTTCGCTAAACAACACCTTTTCAACCCGTTGAACATAATGGACATTCACTGGAAAAGTTACAACGGCCTTACCATTGGATACAGTGATCTCACCATGCGACCTCTCGATATGGCCAGATTCGGCTACTTATTCTTAAAAGGTGGAAGATGGAACAACCACCAAGTCATATCACCTAAATGGATTGCAGAATCCACGGAAAAACACATAAACACCCCCCTGACCTTCGGCTATGGCTATCAGTGGTGGATATATTCACTTGACAGATTTGCAGCAGTTGGAGCGCGCGGTCAGCGAATATTCGTCTTGAAAGACGAGAATATGGTGGTGGTATTCACGGGTAATTTAAGAGAAATAAAGACTCGCATTCCCGAAGAAATACTTGATAATTATATTGTTCCAGCTGTTCAATCAGATAATCCACTGTCGGAAGATCCCAGATCGTGGGAAAGGTTAAAATCTATGCGTCTGTCGGAGCAGGCAAAAAATTGACTATCTTAACACCAAAGTTTCTGAGAAAAGAAAGCGTTATATTATTAAGTGCCTGCATAATCAATCTGCTTGCAGTTTCTACCGTATTTATGACTCAACCCATATTTTTGGAACTTTCTCAGTCCTTTAACACAGATATTACTGAAGCGAGGATTTCGTTCAGTGTCGTTTCATTATTTTACTGCGTTTCATTTTTCTTTTTAGGTCCCGCTGCAGATAAATTCAATTTACCCAGAATGGCTATGACTGGACTTCTGATGCTTGCTGTGACGGTTTTCTACTCATCTCTCACATCAGATTTTAGTTTATTCCTTTTAGCCTTGGCCTTTATGGGAATCAGCGCAGCCATAGTTCCGGCCTCGATGTTCCCGCATATTGCCAAGACAGCACCCGATAATAAGATCGGTGTCTATATGGGATCAATTGTAGCCTCTGGAACGCTTGGGGTCATTTTAGGCAGGGTCCTAATGGGGATAATGACGGCAATGGTCGGTTGGCAGGTCGCATTCAGAGTTGTCTCTGCCGTCCTGATTATTCTTGCAGCAGTTACTTTTCCTTTTCTTGTGAAGAGAAATGACAGGACGATAAAAAACACACAAAAGTTAAGCAGGTTGTATTTAAATTCACTGGGGCTGTTAGGCAATGCCAAGATACTTTCCTTCCTGCTGGTTGGGTTCTGCCTGTTTATCGGTTTTCTTGGTATGGTTACTTTTTTAACCTACCGGCTGATTGCCCCTCCTTTCAATTTTACATCCGGTGAAATCGGCTGGATAAGTTTTGCTGGAATCACTGCACTCGTTGCACCTTTTGCAGGCTATCTTTCTCAAAAATTTGGGCAATACAGAACTGTTTTTGTCGGTTTAGTGTTGTGTCTGCTGTCTTTTCAACTCATGGGCTGGTTCCAGTCTGTGACATTGACAGCACTAGGTATATTATTGCTGTTTCTGGGTGTGTATATTTGTCAACCTCTGGTGTTCATACTCATTGGGCAGAGTGCCCCAAGGGAAGCGATCGGAAGCGCCTCATCCCTCTATATACTTTTTTGTGTCGGTGGCGGCAGCCTTTCCTCTATTTGTCTGGGTCCGGTTTGGCGATCATTTGGCTGGTCAGGTGTGACCATCGTTTGTACTATCTCCCTATTGATATCACTGTCTATTTTAACTGCGCATGCCTTCAGAGAAAAAGGGACAGAAAATGCTATTTAACAATTTTAAGATATCCTCGGGCAGTCGAATATTGCAGATTAAAAATAATTTGAAGGCTATTGCTGAGCACCCTCGCGCTCCAATTTTTCTCATTATCTGACCTTGCCAGAAGAACTCTTTCGTTAGGCGCACTTGTGTGGATTCTCAACTGATCAGGAAGCTATGCTCTGCCTACCTCTGGGAAATTTATGATGTCCAGTGAAAACCTTTCTTCTTATGAGGAATGTACAACTCTAGGTCTGGAGCAGTAGATATAGGAGTACCCTTCAACCCCCCCCACTTGGATTTACAGAAGATTCCCAGTAGCAACCATCTGTTTGATAGAAATGATTTCCGACATCGCTATCTCATCCGAGAGGATTAGGGTTACAGGCTCTCCATCTAGCCTAAATTTGCATCACCTGTGAATCGCTTTATAGTTTGGTTCCAGTTGTTCAGCCTTTTTGAATCGGTAGTTCACTCTTCAAGTCAGATTCAATTTTAAGCATGGAGTCCCATGGGCTCTGATGTTATCGGAGATGGTGTCATGTCACTTAAAGTAATTGGAACAGGATTTGGACGTACAGGAACTGACTCTATGCGGATGGCATTAAACATCCTTGGTTTTGGTCCGACCCATCATATGTTTGAATTGAGCGATAATCTTGTTTTATATCAGCGTTGGATTGATCTCTCACGAGGTTCTCAACCTGATTGGGATAGCTTGTTTGAAGGTTATTCTTCGTGTGTTGATTGGCCATCGGCATATTACTGGCGAGAATTAATCGATTTGTACCCAGATGCTCCGGTATTGCTTACGTGGCGTTCAGCCGAAAGCTGGTGGAAAAGTTTTGAAGGTACCATTCTGCAGATGATGAAACGCTCAAAAGAAGAAAACCCATTAACTCACTTTCTGGCGATTAATGTTTTCGACGGAAAGGCAGATGACCGAGACCACGCAATGGATGTTTATAATCGCCATGTAGATGAAGTCATAGCTACAGTTCCACAAGATCGTCTATTGGTCCATAATCTTGGTGATGGGTGGGAACCATTGTGTAAATTTTTAAAGGTTTCGGTGCCAGAAATAGAGTATCCCAGTAGAAATACTACCGCCGAGATCCAAGCTAAAGAATCGATTTCTTTAGATGATCAATGAAATAACCTGAATTCGATCAAATCTTTTCATTACCATGCTACCAAAGCGTTTTTAAGCCATCGTTTTTGCTTTCTTTATGTCATTGATGATGTCTTTCATGATGTTCGGGGTCATCACTTTCATAAATCTTGGCGTTGCCGATCATTTCGTCATGCTTTGGTTCAAGGCGTTTATCAAGGCCTTTGCCGTGGCCTTTCCTTGTGTGCTGATACTCGTCCCTCTCGCCAGAGTCATTAAATCCAGTTCTGAGAGTATGATCGAGAATTGAATCTGAATTGATAAATACATAGATTTATTTGACGGCTCTCCTGAAAACAATCAACTGAAACAGATGGGACAACAATGCCATGAAGGATCGGAACTTGGAAATTAGTGAAAAATCCCTCGAAGAAATTAAGAACCTTAAAGAGCAATTAAAAGAATCCCAGAATGTGGTTCGAGATCTAAAAGAACAGATAACTGTATATGAAAGAGACGCAGCTGCCGCTGCTACAAAATATGTAGAGACCGTTTATGAGTTGGAACTAGCCAAGCTGATAGTTAACCAGAGCCCCGTTGTGCTGTTTAGAAGAAGAGCTGGGAAAATCGGGAAAAAACCGACCCTTGAGTATATTTCTGACAATCTTATACAGTTCGGATATGAACCAAGAGATATTATGGAGGATCGAATCCGATTTAAGGACATCGTTCACCCAGATGACCGCGAACGGCTACTTGATGAAATTAATCAGTATGCTGATGATGATGTGGAAGAATATACTCAGTATTATCGAGCGGTAACCAAAGCTGGCGATATCCGCTGGGTTGAAGACCAAACATCTATTGTCAGAGATGAGAAAGGTAATAAAATCCATAACCAAGGTATTTTAATCGATATAACCGAACGAAAACTAGCGGAAGATAAACTTAAAAGAAGTGAAGAAAAATTCCGTCGTATTGTTGAAACTGCAGCGGAAGGATTCTTGTTGATGGATGAGGCCTTCAAGATAGTCGACACAAACGACGCCTACTGCAGGCTTCTTCAATATAAACGAGAGGAGTTACTCGGCAACAACCTGCTGAATCATCTCACTGATGATTTCAGAAACTATATCCTCGCAAATAACGAGACCACCCCGGCACAAGAAAACCGTGAACTTGAGGGCAGCGTGGTTGCCAAAGACGGTCGCATCATTCCAATTCTGCTACATGGCAATGCATTAAGAGATGACCAAGGGGCGATTATAGGTAACATGGCTTTTATCACCGACATGACAGAACACAAAAAAGCTTTGGTTCTTGCTGGTGAGGTCCAGAAGAGTTTACTGCCTCAAGAAAAGCCCATCGTAAAAGGGCTCGACATTGCTGGCCGAAATGTTTCGTGTGATGAGATCGGAGGTGACTATTTTGATTTTCTCTGGCGACATAATTCCCGAAAGGGCTCTGTGGGTATAGTCGTCGGCGATATATCCGGCCATGGCGTCGACTCAGCACTCCTGATGACCACGGCTAGGGCTTTTCTGAGGATGCGGGCCGCTCAACCTGGATCACTCTCTGAGATAATTTCTGAAATGAACAGCCACTTAGCAAGCGATGTCCATGGCACAGGTAAGTTCATGACTTTGTTTTACCTGGCCATTGACTCGGAAAAACAGGACCTGAAGTGGGTCAGAGCCGGACATGATCCGGCACTCGTGTATAGCCCTGATACGGATGAGTTTGAAGAGTTGAAAGGAACTGGCATTGCTCTTGGAGTCGCTGATGGCTTCGAGTACGTGGAGCATCATAAGAAAGGGTTGAAAAATGGCCAAATCATTGCGATTGGTACTGATGGTATCTGGGAGGCGTTCAACAGCGATTGGCAGATGTTTGGGAAGAAACGGCTGTGTGAAATCATTCAAAAGCATGCTGAGCTATCAGCAGAAGACATTCTCGGTGCTGTCTATGCCGAACTGCACACTTTTATGGACGGTGCCAAATCAGCAGATGATATCACTTTGGTAATTATCAAGGTGGATGGGCTCTAATAAGCTAGAGATGGAGAATCTGGAGCAAATCTAACAGTGCATGAGGTTCCACCCGTCAACCCTGAGGAAAACTTTACTTGTAGTCGTAACTGCCAAGATGAAGATAATCAGTTTGTATACGTAACATTTCTACAAATCAAGGGAATCTTATGCAAAAACAGTAATTAACATCGATTCGGCGATTGCATGACCAAAAAATAACGTCAAGAATTTATGGGGGAAACTGAAGGATTTTTATTCCTATGAAAAAACACCCATTGTTAGCTTAGGCTGTATTTTACTGATAACAGAACTTCAAATAAGTCTTTTATATCCGTCCACATATCTATTTATCACCCTTAAACTTGGTATTAATTTGATTGATAATACCACAATGTGGTATTATTGTAATTGGTAATGCACCTTGGTGTGTAAACGAACCGTGGCTAGATTTCCTCAAAGCCTACGTTAATAAAGAGGAACCGACCTATGGCGAGGTCGGTATCGCATACATGCTAATGGGTGATGCCCCCGTGAGTAACAGCGACCCATTTGCGACTGAACCTACCGGGAAGGAGAACGATTGGGTAACGGATATGGGCGCTCATATAATGGTTATTGTGCCTGATCAAGAATCGTTGAAAGGTCTTTCTACAGACCACCTGAATGGAGGTCCGTGGGTTATGTGGCCCGATACCCCGTATGCCCATATTATGATCCCCTTAGTAAACAGAATGTAATGTAGGGGATACAGTCGTCTCCCGCAGGACTGGAAAACATTAGTCAGCTAAAGATTTTAGATTTAGCCTCTTATTCATCGGGACAGGTCAGATGTGTGGTAATTTTCAAAAAACCTTCCAGTTCTGGAATGTTCCCCCCAAAAACACTCACCGCAACAATATAGGAGATACAACCATGAGTACCCATGTCAATTCTGCCCAGCAATTCTTTGAAGCATGTGAAACAGGTAAAGGCTGGAACACTTGCAGTTCATTCTGTCATCCTGATGCCACATTTGCATCTCAAACTACTGCTTTGGCCGACATATCCACCTTAGAAGGATACTGCGAATGGATGAAGAACCTATTAACTCCCATTCCTGATGGACACTACGAGTTGAAGTTCTTTGCTGCCGATGAGGCCCGGGATTCGGTAGCGGCGTTTGCAGTATTCCATGGCACTCAAACTGGACCAGGTGGACCAGGTGAACCGACGGGTAAAAGTGTTGCTGCCGACTACGTGTACCACATGGAATTTGAGGGAGATCGAATCAAACATATGACGAAGATCTGGAATGACTCGATCAGTCTCCAGCAGCTTGGATGGGCATGAAGCACCATTGAGAGATGCTATTTCTATTACCCACATCATGTGAAGGGGGATCGAAATAGTAAGATTTCTCTTAATGAAACCAAAAAATGAGTGAGGAATGAGTCATGGGCGATCTAAGTAACACCATAGAAATAAAGGCTCCGGTTCCCAAAGTTTGGGAAACTATTCGTGATTTTCATGATATGTCATGGGCTCCGGGAGTGATCACCGATGTTAAGAAGGTTGGCAACAAAAACGGAAGTGAGATTGGTGCCCAACGGATTTTGAATGATGCCTTTCATGAAACCCTGATCAAACTCGACAGCAAGGGACACACCTTCTCCTAAACGATTGACGATGGCCCTGATGCTGTTTCGAACACTTCAGTGCAGAGTTATGTTGGTACGGTCAAGCTGACCCCCGCTGGAGATAATACTCAGGTGGAGTGGAGTGCGAGTTTTAATTCTGAGAGAGACAATGATGTCGCAGATTTCTGCAATCCCATTTATCGCGCTCTACTCTCGGCTTTGAAGGAAACATTATCCTGACCTTTTATAGCATTTAGAAATACTACTCTATCTGCGTAGATTGTGAATCGGAACTGCTGATGGAAATATTAAGAGTCCAGGCTTGAATACGAAGACGCTTTGGAAATGTTGGCGAATTGCCTGAGAAGTTTATCGGCGCTAGGAAGGCTTGTGAACTTGAAGGTATGACGCCAGGAAACAGCTAGGACTATCTCAACTAGAAAGAGGTAATCTATGGAAAGGTACGCAGAATCAGTGGACCGCCATTACGGGAACGGGGAAGTCATAACAAAAATCTTTAAAGGGTTCGATCTGGCTGATAAAAATATCAACTCATTGACTGTTGATGATCTTTCTCCTGTTGACGAATTTCACACCCGTGGGAAGCAATCAACGCTTGAAGTCGCAGAGCTTGTTGATCTCAAACCTACAGATCACGTCCTTGATGTTGGATGTGGCTTAGGAGGTAGCGCGCGACACCTTGCTGAACATTACAAGTGCAGCGTATTTGGTATAGACCTCACAGAAGAGTATATCTCTGCTGGTACAAAACTTACTGAACTTGTAGGCCTGTCTGATCGTGTAGAATTGCGCCAAGGTAACGCACTCCAGATTCCTTATGAGAATAACCAGTTCGATACTGTCTGGACTGAACATGTACAGATGAACATAGCTGATAAAAACGGCTTCTATTCTGAGTTGGCGAGGGTTTTAAAGCCAGGTGGCCATCTACTGTTTCATGACGTTTTCTTAGGGGCCTTAGCATCTCCGCACTATCCAGTCCCCTGGGCAGAGGATGAGTCATTGAGTAGTCTGGTTACAGAGAGTGAGGCTCGTATGATCATGGAGGGGGTAGGATTTAAAATTGATCACTGGGAAGTCAAAGTAAAAGAGTCCATTGAGTATTTTAGAAAGGGATTATCGCTGATGGAAACTGACGGCCCTCCTCCACTGGGTATTCATTTACTCATGGGACTGAATGCAAAGGAGAAACTCCGAAATTACTGTCTTAACTTGATAGAAAGTCGTGTTACGGTTGCCTTGGGAGCTGTGCGGAAAAGTACATGACCAGGAACCGCTCTGATCAGATCTTATCGTGTAAAGCTGATCCAATTTTGTGCTAGAAATTAAGAGTTTGCCACCCCAAACTTCTGGCTAATCACTGTTTCCTCCGAATTGAGTGGCTTCATTTTTGGGTTCGATATGGCTTTAATTATAAAAGATCACACATCTTCGAGTTCTGTTGAACGAGTGGCTCTCCCAAGTCAGCTTGAAGATAAACGGAAATATTGATTCTGAAGACTGTCTTTGAAAAAAACAGTTGTGATTCTTAACCACCTGACTGGTTGGACAGAGCAATGAGCGTACAAATGGAAATCGACACTATTAATGATACGGGAAAAAGCTCAATGGTTTCTGATGACATTTCTAAGAAAGTGACCGAGCTTGAAAACCGTATTGCAGCTCTTGAAAAAAAGGATGATCACCTGACCATGGTATTGTTCAGCGGTGATTTCGACAAAGCCATGGCGGCCTTTATCATTGCAAACGGTTGTATAGCTATGGATATGAAGGTTACTATATTTGCAACCTTTTGGGGGTTGGATGTCTTGAAAAAATCTTCTTTCAATACTGCCGGAAGAGGTTTTCTTGAAAAAATGGTGCTTGCGATGCGACCGAAAGGTTCTAAAAAACTGGGGACTTCGAAGATGAATTTTGGCGGGATCGGGCCCAAGCTGTTTAAGTTTATGATGAAGAGAAAAAATATAGAACCGCTTGAGTCACTTATCAATATGGCTCAGGAGTACGGTGTAAGGATTATTGCATGCCAGATGACTGTTGACCTTATGGGTCTAAAATCATCGGATTTGATTGATGGTGTAGAGTCTGGAGGTGTGGGAGCCTTTCTTGCAAGTTCTTCTCATTCGAACACAACACTTTTCATATAGATGTTTTGGACAACATTTCAATAACGGCTATGCTCGAGGTTTTCAATGGTAGTCTTTAATTTTAGACTAATTCCCAACTCGAAGATTCTTCCTGATTATTTTCGGTTTGACGGCGTTGAACGTTCCGGTGGTGAGAAATTGTAGATAAACAGGAACAAGGTTAGGCCATTGTCAGCACGCTGCAACAAGAGAGTTGTATGGGCAATCTGATATACAGCTTACGATCGCAGTAATTACCTTATGACTTGAATCCTACGGCAGGAATCACATGCATATACAGAAAGCACCTGAATAGGCGACAACAATAAAATTCTGCTATCACTGGGCGAACAGAAAATCGGCCTAGCCCCCCTTGCTAAGGATTTACCCGCACTGTGCAACTACCAACGGCACCCTGATAGGTTGCCCGCAAGCCCTTATTTGAGCCGATATCCGTAATTTGCATAATGATTGGCTGTGTAATCTCACCGTTTGAATCTGTATCTCTGGTAAAAGTAAAATTCGTCGCCCCATCTTTAATCTCTTCAATAGTGACTGATTCTCCGGCCCCGGGGCTGGGTCTTATGGTAATAGTAAAAATTTTGTTGGTATTTCCCGCCAGGGAAAAATCTTGGTCACACCCTCCATCCGTCAAGACAGTAACGGTGTTGGTTGACTCAATGACATACTGGGCCGTATCCACCTCTGAGGTAAGATTATTTGTAACCGTCAGTTCAACGGTATCACCAGCCTTACCCTCAATACCAAAAGTTGGACTAACCGTTACTGGTATTGTCTGGGCAATATAATCTAAAGTATCAGATGAGCTATTCTGAAGGTTAACAAGAGTAAAGGTGTATTGAGCGATTCGGTTTACTGTTATATCCACACTAATGAAAGCAGTCGTTGAAACTATGTCAAGAGTAGTGAAACTGCCGATAACGGCCATCGGGTTGTTGTGAGGGTGGTCGGGATGACTCGGGGCCAGTGGATAGTCTGGATGACCCGGATGACCCGGTGTCACTGGTATGGAGGGGTCGACTGGTGCGATGCCGTTGTTTCCGCTTGTCTGAGCATGGGCCGGAATAAAAATAGACTCTAAGATTGGTTTCTCCCATTTAGCGGGAAGTGTATGATAGGCTGCTAGTGCAGTAATGCCACCTGCAATGGTCTTTACTGCTTTTCTACGAGTTATTTTAGAATCTGGCCTAGATTTATCCAGTTTATCATTTCTGTTCTGATCAGTCATCAAAATCACCTGGAGTCAGTTTAACGAGATGCTCCCTATCATATCTATGAGAACCTGCTTGTCAATATGAAGGATAGGCAAAGTCCTATGACTCTCTCATCTTGCTCAATGAATAGTAAAGTTTTGCCCACCATAAAACATGGAATGAATGCTTCGACAACATGCACCAGATGCCGCCAATGAATGTGTTCGCCCCATAGTAGACTCCTAACCACCATTTCGAGGGCATAAACGTAACTCGAAGCATGTAGAGCATGTTTCGCTTTTCATCTTTAAACTCCTTCAGCCGTTTGTTGGGCCACCCTCGATAGGCTTTTGGCTCAAGATGTATCCTCGATTTTGGTACCTCTATTCGCTCTGGTAATCTATCTGGATTCCACGGTGAGACATAATGCAGTAATGGTATTGCCTTGCAGAGTATCGGATAGTTCATTTCTATCTCTTCCCAGTTCAGTTCTCGTCCATACTTCTCAATGAAGCTAATAATATCTGCCACATTAATGAGTTTATACGGTTCATATGTCAGGGGTGCTCTGAGCCCATGTTGATATATATAGTGGATAGTTTCTTCGAGGTTGAACGTTGTTGCCTCGGCACTCCCCATACTGATTGTTATTCCGGTTGAATAGAGATTATCAAAATCAACTTTAGGATAGTAAGGTTGGCAGTTGGGATATAAACCTCTATGAAGCTCAATACAAATCTCAACACCATCTATGATTTTATGTAGTGAGGGAAGATGGTGATGATCCTTTGGAATCGGCAGAGCCGACTGGGAAAAACCGAATTCTCGCAATAAAGCTTGAGCCTGGTCGACCTCACTCTTGTCGAACAAGAGATCAATATCACGCATGGGTCGCAGTGCCGGATCATGATAGAGCGTATAGCATAAAGCTGCACCTTTTATCAAAATCGGTCGTAATCCACTGCGTCTAAATATTTTTATAACTTCCTGTAACAGTGCAAGACGAATTTGAGCCTTATACTTGTGATGTTCATACAGAACGTTGAGACTTCGTTGGACACCAACTGGATATGGTGCATCGGCTTCTCTCAAATGTTTTCTGAGAAGCGGTGCCATTCCTTCTGTCTCAGCTTTGCTGAGCAGAGCGTGCCACTCTGTAAAGTTCCGGCAGTATTCAATCAATAATTTCTGCTGATGGGCATGTCCATCTAGCCTGGCGCAAATATCAAGAATTGGAAATCTGGACATCCGGTCGGTGGAGAGAGATAGAATTTAAAAGCACATTGCAGGATATCTAACACTCCTGATGCTAAACGATAAAAAAATAACATAATCCTCTAGCATTTCTATGGCCTTGTTTTGTAGAAGTTTTTGTTGGAAATATTTTAATAATAGACTTCGAAGTAAAATTGATCCGCCTGGAGGCTCGAATCGTAAACCAGATCGAAATCACCAAAAGGATCGGACAGACCAGTAACAGATCAACTCTGATGTTCGCCCCAGGGGCTTGGATCAAAACCAGCAGTTCCCAAGTTGCCTAAAGTCCCCAAGCCATTGAGGCAATAAGAAGCGATCGAGGATGTCGGTTTCTACCGAGTTCTGTAAAGCGTAAAACGTGATATCCCGTAAGAAGTAGAACTGCTACTACAAAAATATTGAGCGGCTTTGCGACAAATAATGAGGAGAGAAAATCCAAGTTAGATCCTCCATCAGTTCGGCAACTCAATCAGGATAAAGTGTAGGATTTAGACAGCGCCCCCCGATCCAATATCACTTAGTTGAGAGGATCGGCACCGAACCGGTTCTGCCCAGCTGTGCCCTGCTGTACCATCCAAAATATCAGAATAATAAATCCGATAATCGGGATAATCGGAATCAGAAGCCACCAACCTGACTTATCCAGGTCGTGCAGACGTCGAACACCAACTCCAATTGATGGCAGTAAAAGGGCTAATCCCCAAATGGTGCTTAAGATGCCGTAACCTGATGGATTGTTGAATATTAGGTTATCGAGAACTGTTAACCCAATCGTCCCGCTCCATACAAATAATGCAAACCACCAATATTCGGAGCGCTGAGCCCGGTCATTGAAATTAAAGTATTTCTCTTTCAGACATGTTCCTACCGCTTCGGTGAAACTCATCATAATGGTCGCTCTCCTGATGTGTGAAAATTGATTTGATTTTGATTTATGAACGCCCCAGCGCAGAGTTGATCTCTTCTATCGATGTTCCTGCCCACAGAGGAGTTCAGAATCTTCTTCGTACATGCTGCCTAACGTTCTTTGACTCCAGAGATCACCGTATTATTCGGTACGCCCCGGGGATTGTTATGTTTCAACCAGCAATCACGACGCTCCTTACCGTAATTGAATGATCGGCACTTGTTGTCGCGGTCACAGGCTCGGGCGCATTCTTCGACGTTGGTAACAGTGAAATTCTTGTAATCATCGCCTTTCTCGTGATTCACATAGAAGTGGGCTGTTCGATAAAGTGGGAATGAGCGTGAAATCCCTTTTCCAGATAGGACTTTTCCCTTGCTTAGTCAGTGGTACACAGACATCAAAATATCGAAAGCAATACAAGTGAGTTATACATCCAGGAAAGATTAACAATTCATTCTGGTTACAGCTTAATAGAGCAACATTAAACAACACTGATTTTCTGTCAAGATAGGAATAGTTATCATTGACAGTTCCTGGAATAATAAATAGTTTCGCCCATGACATCAAAAATCCAAGTAGTGAAAAAAGCAGTTTAAGGAGACACAATATCTAATTGTTTCTCTCCAAAACTGAGAACTCCGCAGTGCTCTGAGCGCAGTATTGTGCACTCAAATTTTATACGTCAGCTCATGAAGTAAAGGGATTTCGTAGTCAATACCTAACCAAAAGGAGATTTGAACATGGAGACATCAATTAATCCCCTCATTAAGGTAACAATGCTCAGCCTGGTATTGGTCTTTGGATTGTCTTGCGGTCTGGCCTCGGCTCGTGAAGAAGTGTGCGTCTACGACCAGGAGGACTATAGAGGCGATCGGTTCTGCACTTCAGACAGCATCCGCAACCTGAAAGATGAAAACTGGAACGATGACATCGCCTCGATCGAGGTTGACAGAGATATGGAGGTGATTTTATACGAAGACTCTAACTTCCGGGGACGTTCGTTGCGTGTGATGGAAGACCATGATTATATCGGCCATGGGCTGGATCATGCGGTGTCGTCAATAGAGATCATTCGCCCCGGCCATGAGAACCATCACCAGAGCAGGGGTGATAAACCACATGTCAACTATCCGTCTAATAATGGGTGGAAATTGCAGCAATATTGCAATTGTAAAACCAAGAAGCGCTGCTACGTCAGACAAGCAAATGGCAAGCGTGAAGTGGGCGAGTGCTTGTACGATTGTCCCAAGGGGTGCAAATGATAGTTTACAGGGGACTTCAAAGTAGTTGATGCCTCTGTGAAAGATTGTGGCTAGCGCGGCGGATGCCTGGGCAGGTATCGCATCAGCCGACTTGACGTACGCCCGATGATGCCAGATCAACACCTAGCCTTCAGCACAAAGAAATCTGATTTACATTACCACTGTGTGGGAGTAATTTCTAGAGACATGCCTTGTGAGTTCATTGAAAATTGCGTGAGTCCATATATATAATTTATAACCAAGGAGTAAACGATGGTAGACGATCCTCATAAAAGAGAAGAAGCGATCGTAATCAAAAGTAAAGGTAGAAGAAAAGCAGTAAAACAAATTGCAGGTGGTCTCACTGTATTGGCGGCCTACCATGTACTTCCCGCCAAGTGGGAAACACCCATAATTGAATCCATCTTCATACCTGCTCATGCTCAAACAAGTGGTCAGTTAGTTGAGCATGAGCATCCCCACACCCACGACGAAAATCATCCAGACACGCATGCCGATTCACATTCTCACACTGACCCACACCCAGACTCCGACGCTCACAAACATTCTCATGACACGACTGATCCCAGACAAAGACAGCATGTAGTTGACCAATCAAGAACCGTAGCTACGATCTCTAACCTTCAGATTGTTCAGGACGGAAGCGACCTTAATTGGAGGGTTGGCTTTGATTGGACAGTTACTAATGGGCCGGTAGAGGTGTCTTACACACTTACGAACGGAGACACTGGCTCTCTAATCGGTCAAGAAACGTCAGAAACCAGACCTGATGGTTCTTCGTACTCTGGGACAGTCTTTATTCCTTTTGCTTTATTAAATCCGGGACAAACTCTCACTGTTACGGCTACTTCTCCAGACCCGACTGTCACTATTTCTGGAAGCCCTTTGAGCTCCACTGCTCCAATCCCTTAACCACGAAATAAGTTACTGCTTGCAGCTATATGTATATGGAGGGCGTGTTCGCAAATTACAATCCGACCACCCTACTAATTTGCTATCTTAATACCAGGGAGATGCGTTCTGATCACCATCAATAAAATCATACAGATAAATGGAGAAGAAACTATGACTGCTACTCGTCTACTGTGGGCTATAGCTTCAGTGTTATGTCTTATCACCCTGATTGGTTGCGCCGACCAGAAACAGACCATGATCGATAAGGGGTATCCTCTGGCCTACGTTGAAGGCTTTGATGATGGCTGTCACTCTGGTAAAAAGGCAGGTGGCAACATGTTTGAAGAGTTTAAAAAAGACGTAGACAGGTTTGATTCTGATAAACAATACGCTCAAGGCTGGTCAGACGCGTTTCGGCAGTGTGAAACTGAGGAAGAATCCCTTGACCGCCAAATCAGGATGAGTATTGAGCAGCAGCAGCTTAATGAAGCGAGAAAAAGCAATGATCTGCAAAAACAATATCATCTTGAAAGTCAAGTTTTTAAAGATGTGGACACTCGCAGCTTAAAAGCGCTTGAAAAGTAGACTTAAAAGCGGAGAGGAGCATGAAGATATTCATCGCGTTATTGATTCCAGCAGCTCTGATCGGACTTACCCGATTGTTTCGGGGAAAGTCCACTGCTGACCCGACCACCTTAAAGTTCTGGTTAGTCTACCTCGTCTTGGCAGCCAGTTTTTATGCTGTACTGATGGGCATAGACTGATCTGGGCACCATCGGGACCAGGAGCTCGTTTATCCGATGGGTTTGGCCTCGCATCCCTCACGTCCATTTTTGTCTCCTTTAATTTGCCTGGTAAATAGAGCGCCACTAACCTGATCATCAAGGTCAAAGAAGTAACATTGGGGCGAATGACTTTGCTCTAAATACAGATATACGAAGTGAACGTATATAGGATTACTTGCTTTTGTCATGTAATACGGATGTTGTCTGGTAACTTTAACTCAACGGTGCGATAATTATCATCGGCTGGTTGTAAGTCACCAAGCTTAAAATATTGTTGAAGATAACATCCAGTTGCTAAACGTTTTTCATTGAAGGTAGAGATCATGAAACGAAATCAGCAGTTCTTCATCTTGCCACTAATAGCTGTGAGTTATTTTTTGCTGCACCTTGCCGATATGGGCTTATTTGCTGGCGAGTATATGACTCATTCAGGTAAATCTTTGTCCATTGAAGAGAGCCACCCCCAGGGCGTAAGCCTGAGCAATATAAGTCTTAATTCTTCAGGGTTTCAGCATAATCTCTCTGAAATATTTGAAGATATTGATCCCATTCACCAGGTACATGTTGCCGATCTCGACGGAAATGGATTTGATGAGTTCTATATTATTACCGTCTCAAAAGGATCTGGGAGCTATGGGGCCATCATTGCTTATGCATCCAACAAAGATAAGAGTTTATCGCGGGTTCACTTCCCAGAAGCGGAAGAAGGAGACAAACTATTTACCGGCTATATGGGACACGATCAGTTCCAAATATCAGAGAGTGAGATTATACGATCTTTTCCAATTTATTTGTCATCGGACAACAATTCTAATCCTACAGGTGGTACCCGTGAGTTGACCTACAAGTTGTTTCCAGGTGAGGCATCATGGCAACTGAAAATTGTAGACTCTTCAAATATCAAATAACAATTGGCCTTCTATTGCGCTTAAAGCTTTAGATAATGGTTTACCATCTTCCATATTATCAGCCCTTATAAAATTAAAAGATGTTCCCTTAAAACATCAACCTTGCTATGAAAATAGTGAACAAAC
>CAJQNS010000004.1 GCA_905479735.1 uncultured Desulfofustis sp. | reverse complement strand
CCCTGAGATACCTCTGCGCTGGCCGTCTGCCCATCATCCTTCTCACTAGACTGCATGCTGGATGTCTGTCCAGCCTCCTGCTCCGCAGACTCTAAAGTGGGCGTCTGCTCGGCCTCCTGCTCCATAGTCGGTGTTTCCGGGCCGGTTGTATCATCAGCTACCGAAGCTGGTTGGTCAGGCTTAAGAAATGTTTTGATGGATTCGGAAAAAACCTCCTCAATTACTTGACCTTCATCACTCTGTCCATCCCGGGTCTGCTCCTGCGCAACTTCCACTGGCTCAGGACTTTCAGGTTGAACAGGTTGAACAGGTTGAACAGGTTGAACAGGTTGAACAGGTGCGGTGCTGGGGGTATGCACAACTTTGGGAGAATCTACAACGATACGCTGAGGTTGAGAGGTTGCTTGTTCTTCCCCAGCTATTGCCTCAAAATCGGGAACAAGGGTTACCACCAGGTTGTTATTTGAAACATTGAAAGTCTTATCATATTGATAAGGGCTATCTTGCTGAATATCGACAACGACCCGGGTTCTTTCAGGGTCAGTGTGCCTGCCAACCCGAACACCGGCAATGATGTCGCCGCCGACATCGCTGATTCGGTCAATCCTGGAGGGATATTTTATACCGTAGAAATCTAGTACAAGACGGGGATTGTCGCCATTAAGCTTGAAAATTTTGGGAGCGTGGGAACCATTAAGCTTGAATACCACCTGTTCGGGCTTATCATTAGCAGCGATTACCTCGATCGACTCAATAATCGGATTCTTCGATTCATCCTGGGCCACCGCAGTGATAGTTGTGGATAAAAAGAAAAGAGAGGCAAGGACGTACAATAACCGCTTCACGATATCAGGTCCCATAATTTCACGTTGTTTTCAGACCGTATGGATGTATGATTCCAAATCTGCTGAGCCGGTACGGTACAGGCCACGTAATCTACCCCTCGCTGCAGTACCGGAGGAGCCAAAGTTCTACCCATATGTTTAGATACGATACTATTTCAATACCTTATCCCTCTTTAAAAAGTCAACCTATTTTCGGTAATTGTGGAAAGCTGTTTCAGAGATACAATGAAAAAATATACACGTCCCGGTCAACCAATGGAGACAATATCAAAGATGGCTGACCAGACTTTCCTTCCCTTCGTGAGCAGACCCGGACGCTACTTGGGCAGCGAGTTCAATCTGCCCGAGATCGATATCCTGGCCGAAGTCAAATGGGCCCTGGTATTCCCCGACCTCTATGAAATCGGCATGTCGCACCAGGGATTGCAGATCCTCTATCAGATCCTCAACGATCTTGATTCAGTTGCCGCCGAACGCTGCTACTGCCCCGCTCCCGATGCGGAAGCGATTATGCGCAGCCGCGGCATCGGGATGACAACCCTGGAATCAGCCACCCCCCTACAAGATTATGATCTGCTAGGCATAACCCTGCCGCATGAACTTTGCTACACCAATATTCTGACCATACTTGATCTGGCTGGTATCAAATTTTACGCTGCCGACAGAGATGAATCTTCGCCGATCATCATCGGTGGAGGAACCTGCGCTTTTAACCCGGAACCAGTTGCCGAGCTTTTTGATGCCATCCTCATCGGAGATGGCGAGGAAGCGGTGGCAGAAGTAAGTCGTCTGCTCGCATCGCTGAAAAAAAAGAGGTTGAAGCGCGCTGCTATGATCAATGAGCTGGCCAACATTGAGGGGGTATACCTGCCTCACAAATACAGCCCCATCTACGATACAGAGGGTAAAATTCTATCCCTTGAGGTACCCGAAGCAGGACCACCGACAGTCAAAAGAAGAGTACTTGCCGATCTGAATCGGATCAATCATCTCTATAAACCACTGGTACCCAACGCCCGGATCGTCCACGACCGTCTGGCAGTGGAGGTGGCCCGCGGGTGCACCAGGGGCTGCCGCTTTTGCCAGGCGGGGATAACCTACCGACCGGTAAGGGAACGCAGTGCTGAACAAGTCATCGAACTGGCTGAACAGGGTATCGGCCATTCCGGCTTTGACGAGATATCACTCTTATCGTTGTCCACCGGTGATTACAGCTGCCTGCCCGAAGTTCTACCTGAGTTGATGCAGCGTTTTGCCAACGAGAAGGTATCTGTAGCCATGCCGTCAATGCGAGTGGGAACCCTTACCAGGGAGCTCATGGACCAGATCCGTAGGGTTAGAAAAACGGGCTTCACCCTTGCCCCGGAAGCCGGCAGCGAACGGCTGCGCCAAACCATCAACAAAGGAATAAGCGAAGCGGATCTGCTGCAGACGGCCGAGCAGGCATATAAACTGGGCTGGAACCTGATCAAGCTCTATTTCATGATAGGCTTACCGACAGAAACCGAGACAGACATTGAAGCCATTGCTGAGTTGGTTGACAAGACAGCCCAGGCGGGCTCTGTGGGTGGTGGCGGCAGAAAAAAAATCTCGGTAAGCGTCGGGACCTTTGTTCCCAAACCCCACACCCCGTTTCAATGGGAACAACAGTTGACAATTGAGCAGAGCCGCACTCGCCTTTCACTACTCAGGTCAAAATTTAAGAAAAAAGCGATCACCCTCAAATATCACGATCCCGAGCAAAGCTATCTGGAAGGAGTTTTTTCCAGAGGAGATCGAAGACTGCTGCCGCTTCTGATCAAGGCCTGGGAAAATGGGGCGCGACTTGACAGTTGGAGCGAACATTTCAACCTGAAGGGCTGGCTTGAGTCGGCGGAGCAGATCGGTATCGATCTCGATTTTTATCTGCGCCAACGCGGTGACAACGAAATTCTGCCGTGGAGCCACATCGACCCCATGGTCGAACCCGAATTTCTGGTGGCTGAACGAAACAAAAGCCGCACCCTTGAATACACTCCGGACTGCAGATATCATTCCTGTCAGAAATGCGGAATCTGCGATTTCAAAACCATCCAGCCGATCGTCCATAACAAAAAGCAATCCCCTCCAGCGAACCAGGCCATCAATGAAGAGCCACTCGAAGAGGGTACAGTCGAACACCACCATCACTATCTCGTCAGTTACTCCAGGACCGGCGCCATCTGCTTTCTGGGCCACCTGGAATTTCTTCAGATCATCCAGCGGGCCCTGCGAAGGGCCAATCTGAAACCCCATTTTTCCCAGGGGTTTAACCCGTCTCCAAAAATATCTTTTGGTCCAGCACTGCCCGTGGGTACCATGAGTCGCTGCGAATTCTTCTCGGTTGATCTGCAGCAACCCATCACCGACCTTAACCAGACAAAAACCCTTCTCGACGCTGCCCTGCCGGCTGGACTTGACATAATAGAGATCAGCCCGCTGGCAGGAAAACTGGTTCAAGACATGATCTGCACTTACGAAATTGAGCTGCCCCATGATCTCAATGAATCGGATCTACAAATGATCAGCAGTTTTGATTCTACTGATTCGATGGTTGTCGAACGGATCAGAAAAGGTAAACGTAAAAGTCTCGACATCCGCCCCCTCATTAACAACATCAGGGTAACTGCGGAACGGACCATCATCCTCGAATTGATCAGTAAAAGTGCAATGCCCGGAACAAAACCGGCAGAAGCGCTTGCCACTCTGCTGCATCTGGATGAGGAAACGGTACTGAAGCTTCAGATCATGAAAATTTCATGGTCCGAACTTGAAAATTGATCGCTCTTGCCTGAGGCAGACATTTTGTGGTATGAAGACCATTGTTTCGCTGACAATAAAATAGCCTTAGGCTATCTATATTCCCAGAGGAGAAATCATGAATAAGAAAATCGTCTTGCGTGATGATCAAATGCCCCTCCAGTGGTACAACGTCGTTCCCGATCTGCCTGGCGGACTGCAGCCGCCGCTTGATCCGGAAACCAAGGAGCCAATGGGGCCTGAGAAACTTGCCGCGATCTTTCCCATGGGGTTGCTCGAGCAGGAGATGACGCCTGAACGCTTTGTCGACATTCCCGAAGAAGTGCTTGAGATTCTTAAAATCTGGCGACCTTCTCCTCTGGTGCGGGCCAATAATCTTGAAAAAGCCCTGAACACCAAGGCCAAAATCTACTTCAAAAACGAAGGCGTCTCACCGGTGGGTTCACACAAACCCAATACCGCCGTGGCCCAGGCCTACTATAATTCCCGGGAAGGCATCAAGAGAATCGCCACCGAAACCGGTGCCGGTCAATGGGGCTCAGCATTGGCTTTGGCCACCAACAAGTTTGGCCTGGAATGCAAGGTCTACATGGTGAGAGTCTCATTCGAGCAGAAACCGTACCGCAAATCTCTCATGCATGCTTACGGTGCCAACGTCGTTGCCAGTCCAAGCACTGAAACCAACACCGGCCGGGCCATTCGTGAGCGGCTGCCCGACACCCCCGGCTCGCTCGGCATCGCCATTTCAGAAGCCATCGAGGATGCAGCCACCCGTGACGATACCAATTACAGCCTTGGATCCGTATTGAACCATGTGATTCTGCACCAGTCGATTATCGGGTTGGAAGCCAAGAAGCAGATGGAAATTGCCGGCGACTACCCCGATGTGATCATCGGCTGCTGTGGCGGCGGCTCCAACTTTGCCGGACTGGCGGTCCCTTACCTTCCGGACTACCTGGAAGGTAAAAAAATCCGTTTCGTCGGCACCGAACCGGCCTCCTGTCCGTCTCTCACCGGAGGACGGCTGACTTGGGATTTTGGCGACACGGCCCAAACCACCCCGCTGCTTTACATGCACACCCTGGGACATGACTTTATTCCTCCTGGCATCCACGCCGGCGGCCTCCGTTACCACGGCATGGCACCGATTGTCTCGGCCATGGTTCGAGATAATATTGTCGAACCGATCAGACTGCAGCAGCTGGAATGTTTCAAAGCCGGTGTTCTTTTTGCCCAGACGGAAGGCATCATCCCTGCACCGGAAACCTGTCATGCAATTCGGGGTGCAATCATCGAAGCAACCAGAGAACCTGAGGAGCCCAAAACCATCCTCTTCAATTTCTCCGGTCACGGCTTGATCGATATGGCCTCCTACGACAAATACTTTGCCGGTGAGCTCGTGGATTTCGATTATCCCGCAGAACAGATCGCCGAATCGATGGCGAAACTGCCCAAGTTATAAAGACGATCAGCACTGCAACGCCGATGCGTTGTTCAAGGCCCATAGTTCGGAGTGTAACGCTCATGCTGTGGGCCTTTTTATATGCTGCCGTCTCCACAGCAGCGGAATCAACCATCGAAAATTTCATCGACCACGGTGGCTATGTAATCACCTTAGATGGCAGGATAATTGACCAGTTTGGTGCAAACACGCTGCTGATCCCGGCCTCGACCATTAAAATTGCCACCGCCCTCACCACCCTTGAACTTCTGGGACCTTCCCACAGGATCAGCACAGAGTTCTACCTCAGAGACAACAAAATTTTGTGCATCAAAGGGTATGGTGATCCCTACCTGATTTCGGAGCGGCTACTGGAAATTGCCTCAGAGCTAAAAAAAAGGGGGCTGACAGAGGTGGAGTCCATCCTTCTGGATGACAGCTTTTTCAGGCTCGAGGGCTTGACCGACGGTGCTGAAAATTCAGCCAACCCCTACGATGCCGAGAACTCGGCGCTGGCGGTCAATTTCAATTCAGTGCCGTTGATCAAGCACGATAACGGACTCATCGGTTCGCCAGAACCACAGACCCCTGTGCTGGACATCACCCGGGATATAGGTTCACTGGTTGAACCCGGCCTGCATCGGCTCAACGTTTCGGCCTTTACCGGTAGGAATAGTACCATCACCCGGTACCGATATGTGGCCGAACTCATCGCCGAGCAGCTTCGCCGCCAGAGTATCGCTGTGGGGTCAACCTTCAATCGCGGACTGGTCGAGGCTGGCGATACATTGATCTACACCTATCACAGCAAGATGACAGTCGCTGAAATGATCAGAGGATGTCTGAAATACTCCAACAACTTCATCGCCAACCAGCTCTTTCTCTACTGCGGGGTCAAGCGGTTCGGCCCCCCTGCAACCTGGGAAAAAGGTCAAAGAGCAGTGGCCGAATTCCTGATTGCTGCCGCCGGCTTGAGCAACCGGGATGTAACCGTCGTCGAGGGATCCGGGCTGTCGAGAAAGAATCTGATCACGCCGGCGGCGATGATCGCCGTGCTTGAACTATTCAAGCCTTATAGCTCTCTGCTGGGCGAAACCCAGAATACACTGCTCAAATCGGGAACCATGACGGGCGTCTACGGATACGCCGGCTATTTTGAGTCGGCCGGTCGACTCGATCCATTCGTAATCCTGCTTAATCAGAAAAGCAACAACAGGGAGCGGCTGTTAAAGCTTGCTTCGACTCATTATCTCTATCAGGTGGAGCAGAATTAACTCCAGTGAGAATTTTACATATCATCAGCCAGCGTCCGGACTCCACCGGCAGCGGTATCTATCTTCAGCAGCTCTTGAAACAGGCTCACCGTTCCGGCCACCTAAATTACTTGATTTGTGCTGTCGACGGCAGAGAAGAAATCGATCTTGAGGGGATAACAGCGGATCGAATCTCGACAGTTAGATTCAATACCGGCAGCAACCCAGGCGCAATTGTGGGTATGAGCGATGTGATGCCCTATCCGAGTCGGATGTTCAGAAACCTCAGGACTGAGGAGATCTCCCACTATCAGCGTCTCTTTCGACGGACTATCGACAATAGTATCAAGCGTTGGCAACCCGATCTTATACATAGCCACCATCTCTGGCTGGTCAGCTCGCTGGCGGCCCAGGTAAAAGCAGACGTACCGATCGTCTGCAACTGCCATGGTTCTGACCTCAGGCAGTACCAGCAGTGTCCCCACCTTGGCGACGAGGTTGTAGCTGGCTGCAGGCAGTTTGACCGGATCCTGGCCCTCACCCAGGACCAGAAAAATCAAATTACCAGAGATTATGACATTCAGCCGGACCGAATCGCAGTGGTGGGTGCCGGCTATGACGAACAATTATTCAGCGAGGTCAATCGAGCTGTGCGAACGCAAACCCCAACGACAATTATCTACGCCGGCAAACTGAGCCGGGCCAAGGGTGTTGTCTGGTTACTTCGAGCGCTTCAGAACCTTGGCCATTATTCATACCATCTTCACCTGGTGGGCAGTGGGCAGGGAAATGAGTCGGAGCAGTGTCTTGAAGCAGCCGAAAAACTCGGCGACCGAATTACCCATCACGGTCCTCTCAGCCAACAGCGTTTGGCCGCTTTACTGCAAGCCAGCCACCTGTTCGTGCTCCCCTCGCTATCCGAAGGATTGCCGCTGGTGGTACTTGAAGCTCTTGGCTGCGGCTGCCAGGTAATCGCCACGGATCTTCCCGGCTGCAGGGAAGTGGCGGAGCGGACGGGCTCCAATCACCTGGTTCTGGTCCCCACACCTGCGATTGTCGATACCAATACCACTGAGATTGACAACGAGGATCGGTTCGTGAGTCATCTGACAGATACACTCAGGCCGTTTCTAAGCAGCAAATCCAAAACAGTTGAACGGGGTGTGGACCTCACCCATTTTCGCTGGGCATCGGTCTATCTAAGAGTCGAGCAAATTTGGCGGGAACTAACACCAAGCACCTGTCATCGTTGAAAAAAACCGTTGCATATCGAGACCTATTCAGCTAGGCTGTCCGGCAGTGAATTGAAGACTTTGCCACTATTCCTGATAGATGGTTCATATTGACGAGGAGAAGATTCATGTCGAGGCGATTAACTAGAATGATTCCAATATTCACCCCGGTTTTTCTGCTTCTGCTGTTGACCGTATTTCTGAGTGGTTGCAGCACCCCTATGGGCAATCCTGTGGATGGACAACGCTGGTATTCCATGCATCACTGCTTCTCCTGCCACGGACCCAACGGCGATGACGGTAAGGGACCGGTGGTCAAGGACCTGAATATGAGCTACTGGCGATTCGAGAGAATCATTCGAGACGCCGGTTCTCCGATCATGCCCAAATATCCGGAAGAGAAGATATCTGATCAGGATGTGGCCGATCTCTATGCCTTCTTGAAAGCAAAGTAAAACCCTCCTGCCACCCTGAAAAATGCAGTGAATAACTTTCATTCCAGATAATTGTGATTAGTGTAACTGCCTGATAAGTTGGTATGCTGTATTACTTTGGGATGCCGTCAGGCGCTGTTCGGTTATCTAAATTAAATCAAAGAGATTGGTCATGATCGAATCATTATACAATTTTCTGGGAATGGTCGGTTTTCATCACCCCCTGCACCCCATTATCGTGCACTTGCCGATGGGACTGGTGGTCGGCAGTGTCGCTTTTTCCCTGGCCGATATGAAATGGCCTGACAAAAATTACGCCACCAGCGCCTATCATTGTATCCTGCTGTCATTAATAGCAGTCATTCCGGTCTACATCGCCGGGCTGCTCGACTGGCAGCAATGGTTCGGTGGCGATGTCAATAAATGGATCATCATCAAGATGATTCTGGGGGTGTTGCTGACCATCACGCTGTTCGTCACCGTCCAGCAGAAAAAGAAAGGCGCCCCCCAGAAGAAGCTCTTTGTCTTCTACCTCATCAGCCTGGCCATCTGCGGAGGACTCGGTTTCTCAGGAGGCGAGCTGCTGTACGGCGGCTGATGCCTCAGGCCTGCAGGCGGTGAATGACGATCCCAGCGGTTGAACCAAGTGTTTCGGCCTGATCGACGATCTGCTGGTGGTGGGTAAAGAGAATTACCTGATTGTCTTTCGCCAGCTCACCTAATGCTTCAAGCGCAGCCCTGGATCGCCGGTCGTCGAAATTGACCAGGATATCATCGACGATGAACGGCATCGGCTCGTCTTCGGCCAACCTCACATGCAGGCTGGCGAGCCGCAGCGCCAGGTACAACTGGTCACGTGTGCCGTCGCTCATCGACTCTACCCCGATTGAGGATCCGCTGCCTTTCACAGCCGTGAGAATTGGCAGGCCCTGATCATCTATATCGGCGCGCAGTTCCGAAAACGCCCCAAGGGTTAGCCCTCTAAAGATCTCCGTGGCTTTCTTCAAGATGGGTCCTTGATGCGCTTTGCGGTAGCGTTCGATCTCGCGTTTCACAATTAGAGATGCCAAGGTGATCTTTACATAACGATCAGTCAGCCGCCCTATCAAAGCGGCCTCCTGCTGCATCTGTTC
The DNA here is from genome assembly GCA_905479735.1 of uncultured Desulfofustis sp. Taxonomy (GTDB): domain Bacteria; phylum Desulfobacterota; class Desulfobulbia; order Desulfobulbales; family Desulfocapsaceae; genus JABDQA01. The sequence continues at coordinate 4,468 of CAJQNS010000004.1, read as the reverse complement.
GGCAGCTTCAGCAGCCTTGCTCCGACCATCCATCAGTTTCAGTTCCCGGTCTTCTGCGCCGATAAGCTCGGTGGCCATACTAATCCGGGGTGCAAGTTCTTCCTCCACTCTTCGTCGCAGAGATGCGAGTAGCCCCGGCAGCGTATCAATGTCGACCTCGGCTGCTTGCTCCTTGATTTTCTCCAGATCGACCCCTTCGCTCAGATTGGCAATTGATGCTTGTTTTGCCGATATTCGTTCGAGCAGCGCCTGGGTTTTCCTGGAACGCGCCATGATCTCTGCCAGTTCAGCAGGATTATGACAGCCTGCTTCACGAAGAAGCGCAACCATTTGATCATTGAATTCCACAAACTGTTTTTCCGCGCTGCGGATATCGCTGGTCAATTCACTCATGGTTGCCAGCCCCTGGTTACGCTGCTGTTCAGCTTCTTTCGCCTGGCCAAGCAAATCGTAGAGTTTCAGCACCGCCTGCTCCGGGCTTGCTTCACGCAGATCGGCAGCGGCCGTCTCCACCATCTCTTGCAGATCATTTTCAAAGCGCGCCATATCGCGATCGATACCCTCTATCCGGCTTTGAAACCCCCTGGCATTTTCTAATTTGTTTAAACACTCGTCGATTGTTTTTAGAAGATCGACCGCCTCGTCCACAGAAACATGTCTCTTTAATTTCAATGATATCAGAGCCTTTTCCCAGTCGAGTTGCCAGTCGGCAAGGTCCCCTTCAGCTTGGCGCAGTTCCTCCAGGCACCTGGCCCGCTCGGTCATCCGATTCTGGTTTTTCTCAGTCAGGGTCAGGCGTAGTTGATTATGCTGCTCGATCTCAGCATGGGCCAATTCCGCTTCCTGCAACAACGGAGCAAATCGATTGCCTTCAAGGGTGATACGGCGATCTACCTCCGTGAGTGTTTCAGCCAAGGACCGACTGAGACTTTCCCGACTCCTTATTCTGGCCTTTTGCTCCTGAACTCGGGATGAGATATCTGTCATTCTGAATCTCAGTTTATCAACCTGATCGAGCCATTCCCTCATCTCAGCCGGCGACAGCGGCGCAATCTTCACCTCGTTCCATATCTTCAGCCACCTGGCAGTGAACTGGTCGGTGGCCTGCTCGACTTCGCGGCGCTGCTCATCCATCTCTTTCTGTGCCAGGTGAAGATTTTCCATTTTTAGGGACAACGATGCCGCCAGAGCACTTCGCTCTGCTTCATCTCTGAGTCGGTCGGCCACCCTGTCCGCTGCTTCAACCTGCCGTTCATAGGCTTCAGAAAGATCTCGGTCGGGATCGTAGGCCTGGATTTCCTGATCAAGCAGGCCAAGTTCCTCGCCGTCAAGCCAGGCCCTTTTAATCAACTGCCATCCCTGCTGCCGTTTCTGCCGTACTTCCTGAAGATCACTCTCGGACGGCAAGGTCTCACCTTTGAGCAGATCACGCCGGTCTGCTTCTGCCTCCTTCAGCTCATCTGCCACCCTCCTGTGCTCTCGTTCAATCCGTTCCCGCCGTTTCTCCAGATCCAGAAATTCAGCTTCGAAACATCTTACCGTTGCCGGCAGCGGAAAAGAAATCTGCTGCAACTCATCAAGCTCCCCCTTCCACAAACCAGCTCTTGTCAGATCCGCCAGGCAGTTTTTCTCCGCCGTCTTAATTTCCTCACCAAGAGTATCAACTTGTTCGTCGATATCACCAGCACTACGGGCCTTTTTGATAGACAGAGATAATTTTTCAGTGTTCTTTAAAAGGGGCAATTGGGAGAGCTCGTCCTGGATCTGATCAGTCTCTTTTTCCAGTTTTTCCAGAGTACTCCCCGCCTGTTTCAAACGCTGATTGAGTGACTCATGAGTCGAACAGAGTCTCTGGATCGTCCGGCTTTTCCCCTGAACGAGACGCAGTGCATCACCATCTTCGAGGGATAGTCCTGGATCGATTGATTCGATCAGCAATCCCGCATCCCTGCGTTGAGCGGTACGCTCCCCTTCAAGTTTGATCCGGTCCTGACCATCTTTTCGGTAACGATCCAGCCGCTGATAGAGATCTTCCACCACAAATCCATGATCCAGTATTACCCGGTTGTGCAAGATGGCGTCGTTGCTGATTTGCAAAGCGTTTAACCGCTCTTTATCGCGCTTTACCTGCTTTGATATCGAGACGATCTCCTGTTCGATCAGCTTTACCCTGTCATCGAATCCGGGCGACAACGGTGGAGCCGTTCCCAGATCGTCCAGCTGCTTCTGCAGATTTTCGAGCTCGGCAAGCTCAGGAATGATCCGCTGTAAACGACTCAAGCGCTCGATGTCACCACTGACCCTGCTGCTTTCTTCTTCAAGGCTCTGACGTTCGACCTCTGCCTCTCGCTTTTTCTTTTCATGCTCCTGATACCGCCTGGGCAGCAAACTTTCCTCTCTGGCCATTCTTTTCTGCTGCTGATAGGAGGCAACAGCCTGGTTGATAAGTTGTTTGCTCCCCCTGCTCTTGAACAGATCTTCCGCCTCCGCCTTGAGCTCATCGACTACCTTTCTCAGTGCCGTAATGCCTGAACCGGCGGCAAATAGCGCCTGCCCCACTTCCCCCTTTTGAGCCAGGATTTCTTCACCTCCGGCAACCAGCATTTTGTGATCGATGCCATAGAGGGAAGTAAACACCTCCACCCCGATTGAGGGCATCAGCCTACTGAGCTGGCTGCCATCGAGAGGGTTGTTTTCGGTATCAAAAAGGTCAGCCAGCCGTTTTTTACGTCGGTAAAACTCGCGCTCCTCTCCGCCTGTTCCTTCGATAATACCGCCCACCAGCAGATCGGGGTTGCGGTGCACAAAGTTATCAGCGGTTCGTTCATCGAATCCGTACAAGAGCGCTTTCAGTCCCCTGAGCGAACTGCTCTTTCCTGCCTCATTGAGGCCATAGACGATATGCAGCCCAGGTCCTCTGGAACCAAAATCAAGGGTTTGATCGGTGAAAGGACCAAAGGCTTTAAGGTAGAGCCGCTTTAATCTCACCTCTCTTCTCCCTGACGCAGGAGTCCGGCAAGCAGCATCTCCCGGACATCCTCCTGAATCTCCTGAAGCTGTTCGTCAGCAAAATCCAACAGCGCACCGACTTCGGTCAATTCGGCCGGCAATTTCGCTTTCAGTCCGACCAGTTCGTTGGCCAGCAAATCCAGCATCTCATCATCGAGTTGCAAGGATCCTGCCGCCTGCAAAACATTGTACAAAGGCGAGTCCTCACCGATCAGTTGCTCAAGGCTGATATTCCTGCTTGTTCTAAATTTCACCTGTTCAAGCCAGATGGTGCCAAGAGCAGCAGATACCGCTCTGAATTCCTCAAGCCAATGATAAGAACGAGCCTGCAGTTCTTCATGGAGTGGACTCAGCCCTTCGAGCACAAGCCTCAGAGCCAGCGGTCGACCAGCGGTGCTGGCCGCGGCTTCAACCATCCCGGCGCGAACCTTGTCGATCAGCGTCTTCTCCGAATCGCAGTCGCTGACATCGAGCCTGCAGACATCCCAGCGCAGGACATCCACTTCAACCGGTTTGATGTCGACAATTGTGCCGTCGTCAACTGTCACAAGGGTCACCGACTTGGCCCCGACTTCCCTGATATGTCTGCCCTGCAGGTTGCCGGGAAAGATGATATGAGGATCTTCCGAAACCACTTCCCTGGCATGGACATGGCCCAGAGCCCAGTAGTCGTAGCCTTTCGAGGCCAGATCACCCCTGCTGCAGGGGGCATAGCTGGCATGCCCGTCCCGACCGGTCAGAGAGGTATGCAGAAGACCGATGTTGAAATGATTGCTGGAGAAGCTTGGGTATTCGGCGGCCAGGTTATCAGTTACCGCCGCCGTCTGGTAACTGCGGCCGTGAATCATTACCTTGAATTCAGGCAGTTCCACGGATTCGCAGATTTTGTCGGAGAAACGCACTACATTGGCGGGCAGGCTCAAGGTCCTGGTGATCGAACTGGTGGCGTCATGATTGCCGGCGATCATAAAGACCTTGATACCGGCCAGCTCCAGTCGTCCCATTTCTCTGATGAAAAACAGCCCGGTGTTATAATCTTTCCAATCGCCATCGAAGACATCGCCGGCTATGAGGATAAAATCGACCGGTTCCTGCAGAGCCAGGTCCACCATACTGGTAAAGGCCCGTCTGGTCGCCCCGCGGATCTCCTCAACCGGAGCCCCTTCATGGGCTTCAAGACCGCGTAGCGGGCTGTCAAGATGGATATCGGCTGTATGGATAAACTTGAACATCGATCAATCACCCGGAAGCCATATCTTTGATTCAACGGCGGACATCTGGCTCAAACGAGCTGCCCACAGATGCTTTACAGAACGACCGCTGCTCACTCAAACACTTCGGCATCTCTGAACAGCGGAGCCTTACTGTCCTTGGCAGACAGCTCGGGCGCAATTTCGGACGGCCATAAAATATCGAGATCAGGATCGTCCCAGATGATAGCCCGCTCATGCTCAGGGGC
>CAJQNS010000003.1 GCA_905479735.1 uncultured Desulfofustis sp. | reverse complement strand
AAAGGCGGCATTGCATCCCTCACTTGGATTACCGATAAGAACGGCAAAGAGTATGTATGCTCGTTGAAAAACAGCGAGAAAAAACGTTACGAAGATCTGAGTGAAAAAGAAAAACAACGCTGTACCGACGTCAATCAGATCATTGGTACGGAGCGCTGGTAACCACAGACTCCTGTCAGTTCCCCGCACTTTTTCCTCAAGCGCAGGGAACAACATCACCCTGGAGTGCCAACCTTGGCGATGGTGCTCCAGCCAGGGTGACTTTTCTCCATTCTACCCGCCCTGTCCAGCCGCTCCTATGTTTTTGCAAGGCAGCACATGGACCTTCAGGACCAGAGTACCTATATTTTACCTAATCGGTTTAGTTCGAACCGGTTTCCCACCTTTCCCAACCCTTTTCAAGGAGGATTGCCATGTCTGAAAGTGTCTACAAGATTATCGAGATGGTCGGATCGAGCACTGTTTCCTGGGAGGAAGCCGCCCAGTCAGCCGTCAGATCAGCAGGGTTGAGTTTGAGGGACCTGCGTATAGCCGAAGTGGTCAAGCTTGATATGGTCATCGAGGACGGTAAGGCCGCCATCTATAGAGCCCGGGTAAACCTGTCGTTCAAAATTCTTTCCGAATAAAACGACAGAATCATCAGGCAGCGGATTAACGAGATTCCATAATTGACCAGGGGGCATGCCCTGGTGTGGGAAAATCATTTTGTAGTTTCATAAAACTGGGCCGCTCTGGCCCCTCGTGGATTGGTGTGTCCGGGATCTTATCGTTCTTTATCACACCCGTTTCTACGGCAACCCTGATCGATAATGACCCAGGTCCCCCGACACCTCTCCTGCCGAGCCCCTAAATAACTGGAGATTGAACTGATGCGTCTACTCTTCGATTTTTTCAGGTGGAAACAGTCGTGATATCATCGACCGTTTCTGCACCGGCTGATTCATCAGGATGGCCAGGTTATCCTGGGCGGTGTAATTACGATCCCAGAGTTCGATAGCGGCTTCGTAATTCTTCTTGGCCTCGTCCAGATCTCCAAGGTAGCGATTGATCATGCCAAGGTTGGTCAGCGACACCGATAGTCTTCTCGGTGTCTCTATCTGCGCATCGAGGATCATCTCCACCCGTTTGTCCATGACCCTCTGCGCATCCATACCTGCCAAGCCAGGGTCGTCTGCTCTGAAATAGGGCGCAATCCTCTGCCTGATCTGTTCCTCCGACAAAGATCCCATGTCAACCATCCAGACCTCATAAACAGCGATGGCCTGACGAGTGTAGTCTGCCGCAGCTGCCAGGCTTTTCTGCATCGATGGCTTGCTGATATCCCCGGCGGTCAAAATCTCTGTCTCCAACTCAACCAGATAGACCGTGGCCGTGTTGTTCAACAACACCCCGATCTCGTATGAATTTTCATACCCCGGGGTGGAACGATAGATGGCCAGCATCTGGTCCAGAAGACTCAGCGACTGAACATATTCATGGCTTTCCAGCTCCTTGTCATAGATCTGAAACAACTCCTTGGCCGGCAGGATACGCGGATCTTCAGCCTTGTTGATCTGGTCGTAGTAGAAATATGAACCGATAAATATCGAAGCCGTAATGGTAAGGACGACAGCGAGTACCTTCTTCGTGCCTGATTGCATGTAAGGGGAAAGTGGTAGAGGTTTCGGTCTCCGCCCGATAACAGACGGAGACCGAAATAGGTGCTGTTATCTGACGCCGTGTACTTCCGAGGCCAGATGTTTTCTGATGTCTTCAGGTGTATCCGGCGTTGCCAAGGATACTACGATATTGGCAACAATTGCAAGCGGTGCGGCGATCCAGGCAAAATACCAGGGATTCAGCCAGTAGCCGACAAATGCTGCGCCGGGAAGGGCAACTCCAAATTTACCGCAGATAAAGTATACCAATGCAATCGCGGTAAATCCGGCACCGACGAGGATGCTCGCCCAGGCTCCTTCACGGTTCGAGCGACTCCACCAGATGCCCATCAGGAACAATGGGAAGATGGTGCAGCCGGCGATGGAGAAGGCCAGGGCAACAAGCTGGGCAACCAGGGCCAACTTCAGCAGGGCAACCACCATGACGCCGAGTGCCATGGCAATGGTCGCTATACGGGCCGCAGCTATTTGTGACTTGCCTGATGCCTCCGGATTGAATACCCGGTAGTAGATATCGTTGGAAAAGGCCGACGATCCCGCTACCAGCAATCCTGAAACCGTTGAGAACGCTGCCGAGACAGCACCGGCGGCAAGAAATCCGACGATAATTGGATTTACGTTTCCAAGCTGGGCGGTGTACACAACGATCGCGTCTGAGGCCAGCTTGCCAACTTCAGGGTTGGCAGACAGGATTCTACCGAAAGCTGCATACAGGGGCGCGGTCCAGTAGAGCAGACAGATGAAGAACAGACCCCAGGTAACCGACCAGCGGGCATCACTGGGCTTGGGTACGACATAGAACTTCTGAATAACATGCGGCAGACCGGCAGTACCAATCATCAGGGCAAAACAGGTTGCCATCCATTGGAAAAAGGTCTTGCCCGTTGACGGATCCCAAGGCATTGCATACTCTGGCTGGGGCACCGTCTGCACCGCATGCCCAAGTGAGGTGACGAATGGTGTTGCATTACCGGCAACGATATCCGATACCACCCTCCCGTAGCCGAGTTCCGGAATCAGCCAGAAATAGTCAAACTTGAAAGTCAGGATGAAGGCCGGGATCAGAAAGGCAGTAATCAAGATGATGTACTGAACGATCTGATTCTTGGTAACCCCCAGCATACCTGAGATAATAACGTAACCGAGAACGACCGTACCGCCGACAATTACCGAGGTGGAATAATTCATTCCCATGATCCACTTGAACATCAGACCGATACCACCGAACTGGCCGACGCAGTAGCAGAAGGAAATAAAGATCGCGATTAACGCGGTGAACACCCGCAGACCTGACGAGTAGTAACGATCGCCGATAAAGTCAGTGGCGGTGTACTTTCCAAACCTCCTGATCTGTGAGGCCATCAGCAGCAGCAACAGACAGTAGCCGCCGGTCCAGCCGACCACGTAGGACAGGCCGTGATAACCCGAGCCATACATGATTCCCGCCATCCCCAGAAATGAGGCGGCCGACATCCAGTTCGAGGCGATGGCCGCGCCCGAGCCGACACGCGATATTGACCGGCCCGCGGCATAGTAGCCTTCTGTTCCCTCAGCTTTGTTCATGAATCCGACAACAATGAATAATAAAATCGTTGCCAGCAGAATGATTGCCGGTATCGTTTTGAATCCACCCTCGAGGGCCGCGCCGCTCGCGGCAAAAGCTGGAATCGCAACGAGTAGGATCGCCGACAAAAAGATAAAAAAGGATAGTGCTCTATAGGTGATTCTTTTCATTTTCGGTTCCTCCTATTCAAATGAAGATTCCATTCCGTGTTTTTTCATCATCTTGTCCATCACTCCGCAGTACCAAAGGCAGATTAGAACAAAGATCGTCAGGGTGACGAGTGCGGTGAAAAAGTAATGAAACGGAAAACCGAAAACGATTGAATCGGTGAGTACCGATTGATTGTGAATGAAGAATTTATCCATCAGCGGCTTTGTCGCCGGATCATACATGACCAAATTATCCGGGGTAACAGCGGTCAACGCAAAAGGTACAACAGCCATCATGGCCTTGTTCTCAGCTATCCCCAAGGCAGTATGAATAAACCCTGCTTCCATGGCCTCGCCGGAACCCGCCTTACCTGCCAGATCAAGCAGCATTTGCTGCTCGGCACCGGCAAGCGCGTTGTGAGCTGTTGAGGTGAAGGCCACTTTCAACTGCTCATTCTGCAGCAGTGCAGCACTTTTGCCAAGCATGGCCAGGTAGAAACTAGCTGCCTTGGCCATTTCCTCTGGTGATGCACTCCCATCGGTGAGTTTGGGAGCAATCTCCTGGAATTCAACATAAACGGCCTCCGGGGTCGGGGTTTCCATTATCCTGAGGAGAATCTGGAACCCATACGTTACAACACCCCAGATGACCAGCCCAATGACAATTGCGCGGATATTCTCCTTTAGAAATGGTGTCGATGGTTTGAAAAAGTTAACGTTATAACTCTTACTTTCTTCCATTTTTCTCCTCCTTTTGAATGACTGCGTTCCATGCTCCCGGTCAACTCGCGTTTCCCGGAAAACAGCCTGCTCCCCGAACAGCGTTTATGTAAAGATGTCCGGAAGACCAATGGGCGCTCGTACTCCGTCCTTCAGTCTGCCGGACAGGCCACGCAATAGAAAAATGTCAGACAACCCGGTGCGCTTTTCCACCCTTATTCGAGTATCGTGGTAAAAGCTTTTGGACGGGTAATTATCCACCCATCCAGTAACAACAGTTTAGAATAATAAATGATATTATTCATCACTTTTTTTTATCATGAACGATTTTGTTGCCTTCCAACAACAAATCTTATATATGCTGGGCTAAATAAACCTATTGATTACAGACAATTAAAAGCACAAAGTGGAAAGAGTAAAAAAATCACTTTTCAGGACCCGAAATGATATATTTACAACGTAGGATTCTGAAAAAATTACCTTTCCGGGCCATTAATATCTACGGAGCAAAACCAGCCAACCGTCAGTATCGTCAGACACGAGTCAGGAGTTCTGGAAGCGTCTGAGTAGAAATGAACGGGAGTTTCTTTACGGTTTGCTGAATGATCGTTTTTAAGCGGTCCTGCCGGTGAAATCCATGCTCATCTTCTGTTGAATCCCCTCGGTCCGTTTGAAGATTTCCTTGAGCATGGTCTGGTCGATCCGGGTGAGATGTTTGGGGTTGATGAAGTTATCGGCGCGACCCCCTTCCTCGGCGATCGCGGTAATCTGACGAATAAAGCGTAAGTTCATAAGATACTGATAAGACTGAACTATATCATCGTATTCCTCTTTGGTCAAAACCCGTTTATCACGGATTTTTTCGAGCCGCTCCAGCGTGTTGGTCTCCCGGATGCCGTGCTTGAGCGCATAGAGCCTGGCAAAATCGATGATCGGCATCATGGCCCGTTTGATGTCGAAGGTATCCTTCTGTTCACCCTTGGACTGGACCACGATATTTCTGAAGAAACCCAGTGGAGGCCTTATATTTAGCGCGTTCTCAGCCATATATTTAAAGAAGAAGCCGGTCCATTTATCCAGGGATGCGTAGAGAAAATCGCTCAACTCGGCCGTCAACTCCCTGGCCCCCCAGGCCCATCTGAAATCGAAAAAGATTGATGAATAAAGCAGAACCTCTGGCGTTTCGGCATCTATCCATCTGGCAAAATAATCTTTCCATACGGAGAGTGGTTGGCACCAGTCGGGATTCTGGGCCATGTTGTTTCCGTCACAGAAGTCGAAGCCGGCCTGGTCAAGCCAGCCGCAGATATCTGCAGCCAGGTCGAGGAAATATCTGCTGGCCAGCTCCCTCTGATCCTCATCTTCGGGATCCTCATAAATGATGGCGTTGTCCTGGTCGGTTTTCAGTGTCTGTTCGTTGCGCCCTTCACTGCCCATGACGACAAAAGCAAAACGACAAGGGGGCGGACCGGCTTTATCGACCGCAAAGCCGACGATCTTCTCCAGAACGGCATCGGCCACCTTGGTGATGAGGCTGGTCAGTGTTTCCGGCTGGGCTCCGTTCTTGATTGGCTCGAAGAGCAGGCCGGGCAGCCGGCTGTGAATATTTTCAAGCTGGTCCGGCGACGAGGCGTGGTTGATTTCCTGAATCAGGAAATAGGAAGATCTGCTTTGTTCGGTGATGATCCTCCGATAGTTGAGCATGCCGGAAATATCGCCATTGTCGTTCGAGACAGGCAGATGGGATATCCCTTTCTGGACCATCAGAAGGTATGCCTCGAAGAGTTGCGCATCCTCCGGCAGGGTGATGAGCGGAGTCGACATAATCTCCGATACGGTCGCATCTTTGCTGAAATCGGTGGCCACCACCCGCTTTCTTAGGTCCTCATCGGTGATGATGCCCTGAAAATTTCCCTGGCCGTTCTGGACCAGCAGATACCCCGTGTTCTCCTCGGTCATCTTACCGGCGGCGTCCCTGATGCTCATCGCCGCGGGACAGCTCAGAAGGATTGGATTATGAATCGAATAGATGCGCTGCTGAAAAAAAGGTGAAGTTCTCTCGGTGGGCTCCACCTGCCGGGAGATCATTTCTGCATACGATCTGTCCAGCATCTTCTTGCCGAAGGTGTTGGTAAAAAATTCCTTGAAATCCTCGAATTCTTCGCAAAGCTCGAGGAAGATCACGGCTGGGAGTTTATAAAATGTCGTGTCCTCGGTTATTTTCATGGTTCTGACGGCCCGGGCTCTGTTGAGCAGAATCGAGATACCGCCGAAGCAATCCCCCTCGGACAATATGCGGCGCAGGGTCTTCTCGCCGTCTTTCTCGTAGTAGATTTCAGCCGAACCTTCGGCCACTACCCACAGCGAGGTTACCTTGGTTTTCCCGCGGATGAATCTAACTTCGTTTCTCGCAGCTTTTTCTTCGGAAAAATGTTGGCGCAGCTCGTCCATCTTCTGCGCCGGCAGAAAGGAAAACGGGGGCGCCTGGGCTATGGCGGTCAGGTCGATGTTCACCATGTCAGCAGATACATCTACAGTGCTGCAGAACTATTGTCGGTCTGCATGAAGGATTTAAAAGTCCTTGGTTGTTTCCTTATAAAGATATATTTTTCATCAGGGGTCAACAAATCAGTGGCCGTGGACTACAAAACCGCCAGCAACTATCCGTCATCTTCCAGAGTTTGCCTGATTGCCCTGCTCACCACCGGCAGGGTCACCGGTTTTTCAAGAATAGTCCTAATTCCCAGCGCTTTGGCCTCAGAAACCTGCTCACTCTCTGAGAAACCGCTGACCACCAGAGCTTTTTGGGCGGGATTGATGTCGAGTATTTTACGATAGAGCTGACAACCGTCGATGTCGCCTGCCATAATCATGTCGAGGATCACCAGGTCAACCCGGCAGGAACGCAGAAACCCTAACGCCTGTTCGCTGTTGGTCGCGCTAAAAGCCTTGTAGCCTAAGCTGCCCAGCATGTTCTGCATGGTCTGGTTCTGCTCCGCCTCATCGTCCACCAGCAAAATGGTCTCTCCTCCGCCATTTTCCTGCTTGCTCGGCTCAAGCAATTTGGCGGCCGGCTCTGTGCCGGACGCCGGCAGGTAGACATCAAAGCGGGTGCCTCGTTCATCGCTGGATGCCTCCACCCAACCGTCGCTCTCCATGACACTATTCCAAACAATTGCAAGGCCGAGCCCGGTTCCGCTGCGGCCGCTTTTTTTGGTGGAGTAGAAAGGATCGAATATGTGTTCCAGGTCTTCAGCGTTGATGCCTTCGCCATTGTCGGAAATGGTCATTTTGACATGGTTGCCAACCCGCATCGACTGATCCCGCATCACAGGATTGGCGAACCTGCAGTTTTCGGTGCTGATCCGGATAATACCGTCGTGGCCGATCGCCTCCAGCCCATTACCAATCAAATTGAGCAATATTTTATGGATGCGGGGGGCGGAGCAGAGGCAGCTCTGCAGGTCGGTCTGCAGTCCGGTGTCGATTTTCACTCCTGGGTAGGCCGCCAGCCGCTCGTTATGTTCTATCGATTCCAGATGGGAGATGATCTGTTCGTTGAGGCCAATGGGCGGCGGTTTGGTCTTCTTGCCCCGGGCCACCGATACCAGGTCCGCAACCACTGCCGCGGCGCGTTTTCCGGCTTCCTGGATTTTCTTGATTTCCTGGTAATAGGGATCCTGTTCCCGCATTTGTTTGAGCAGGATTTCCGGGTAACTGACCACCGCAGTGAGGATATTGTTTAAATCATGGGCCACTGAACCGGCCATCAACCCCAGGGCCTCCAGTCTGGTCGCCCTGGCCAGCTTATCCTGCAGAGCCAGTTTCTCCTTCTCATCCCGGACACGCTCGCTAATGTCTCTGAGTACCCATATTCTGGCCGGACGACCGAGATATTCCATCGCTCGGTGTCTCACTTCAACTGGAAAACTTGAGCCGTTTTTTCTCAGCCCGGTGGATTCACCGCTGTATGCTGCATCGTCGGTAGAATCTCCACCCTTTTCCTGCAAGGAGCCCCCGACCATGAGCGATTCCGGAAAAGGCTGGCCGAGTAACTCCTCTTTATTGTAGCCAAACATCTGAAAAAATTGACTGTTGCCCTCGACGAGCAGGTCATTTTCGACCACCACGATCCCTTCCCACCCTGCTTCTGTCAGCACCTGGAATCTGGCCTCGCTAAGTCTCAGATCTTTGCGCAGCCGGTTGTGCGCGACCGCCTTGTCGATGACCTTGAGTAGATGCTCGTGGTTGATCGGTTTGGCGAGAAAATCGTAGGCACCCTGCTTCATAGCCTGGACTGCTGTTTCCACCGTATTGAGACCGGTGAGCATGATGGCACTGGTGTCTGGACAGTCGGTGGTAATGAACTCAGCCAAATCGCAGCCCGACATGTCGGGCAGTCCGACATCGAGCAGGGCTATATCGAAATCGGTTTCCTGAAGCAGCTGCTTGGCTTCAGAGCCGGTGAGCGCCCGAGTGCAGGAGTACTCGTAATGATCGAGCACACTCTGCAGGCCATCGATGAACCTTTCTTCATCATCAACCAGCAATATCGCGACTTTATCCTTCATAACAAGACGGTGCGGCCTACTCCTTTCTGGTGGGTAGGACGATTTCAAAAACGGTTCCCCGGCCCGGTTCACTGGTGCAGCTTATCCTGCCGCCCAGATCTCCTACTGCCTTACTGACAATGGACAGACCAAGTCCGGAATGACCAATGCCCTTGGTGGAGATAAAGGGGGTATAGAGATTCTCTTTCACCACATCGGGCAGACCCGGGCCGTTATCTTCCACCCTAATGATGATGTCGCCCTCAGCCTCGCTGCCGGACCACTTGTCATAGCTCGTGCTAACGACCACCCGGCCGCTGCCGTCCATCGCTTCGCTGGCATTCTTCAAGAGATTGATGACGATCTGTTTGATACCATCCGGCGATGTCCTGATCAGCGGCAGTTCGGCCTCGGGGGTGAACACGACTTCGGTTGCCGAGGCGCTGAGAAAGGAGGATTTGACGAGTTGTACGATGTCTGAGACGATGTTGTTTACATTGGTCAGATCGGAGGTTGAAAATGAAGCCTGGGCAAAGGTGTCAAGTTGGTTGATCATCGCCGAAATACGGTTGATCTCCTCCGAGATTATGCCCAGTTCCTTTTTGATGTTATCCTCATCGGCCACCTTCAGCTTCAGCGTAGCCAGATAATTGTGAATTATGCCCAGGGGATTGTTGACCTCATGGGCAAATTTTCTGGCCGTCATGGAAATGGCCGCCTGGCGCTCGGCCTCGACATCTTCGGATTTCCTGGCTTTTATTTGATCAAGGTAAAGACTCATGCCCGCCTGCTGAGCAATGGTCTTGAGCAGCCGGTAGTCGTTTTTCGATAATTCACTCATTGGTTCGGGCAAGCCGACCAGCGCCAGACCTACTTCCTGCTTTTCAGCCGCCAGCGGAACCAGCGCCACAACCCGACAGCCGAGGGCAGAGAGCACTTGTCGATCGGCAAGGTTCTCCTGCTCATCGCTTTCTTTGAGATAGTCAAGAGACCGGGCATGGAAGGCCTTGACAATTCGGCTGCTGCTTTTCTGAATCGGTAGGATTAATTCCAGGCTGAGGCTGTGCAACTTGTTCGAAGAGGAAGTCCTGCCACTCAGCAGGACCGCGTCCCGGTCAGGCAAAAGCAGTAAGGTTCGGTCAAAGCCGAAGAGTACGTTGAGCGACTGCTCAAAGGCCCTGATCATCGCCTCGCTGTCTTCGGCCTGGGTCATATTCTCAAGAAAGCCGGAAAGCAGCGATATGCCTTTAATCCGCGAAGCCAGTGTGGTATGAAGGGTGGCGCCGTCCTCGGCCACGATTATTGTTCTCCCCTCCGGCCCGTCATCGGCTGAGGGTGGTTCCACGACTATCCCCAGCTCAGAACTGATCTGCTGGATCTCTTCGTTGGCTCCGTCGATTATTCGATCCAGCTCTTCACCACCGAGATCGAGCAGCAGGTCGGCAACCTCCCGGGCTCGATCCTGATCTCCATCTTTGCTCAGTTCGTTGGCCGCATAGACGATCTTGACCAGCGGGAAAGCGCCCTTTACTCGGTCCGGTGTTTCATGGTGATAGCTGATGGCATCGCCTATCAATGAGTTAAGGTGCCAGTCGGCCACCAGCCAGGCTCCAATCTCGGGGTGGGTGGCGCCGATATGGTTCTGCTCGGTTTCAAGCAAATCCTGCTGCTGCAGGGATTCAGCGACCACCGATTCATATTGTTCAGGATAGGCGGAAACCAGTACCAGCTTGCCGAGATCATGCAGCAATCCGCCCAGATAGGCGTCATCGGGGTTCGCCTGTCCGGTATGATCGGCAATCCGCCGTGACAGGCTGCCACATTTGAGGCTATGGTGCCAGAAGGTGTGAATGTTGAAATATTTTAGCTCGTTGAAGCGATCGCTGTTGAATACCTGATGGACGGCTGCCGTCACGGCCATGTTCTTCACTGAATTGGCGCCGAGATAGACCACCGCCTGGTCCACCCCGCTGTAGGTGGTTTTCAGTCCGAAGTAAGCGGAGTTGACCAGCTGCAAAACCTTGTAGCTCAGGGAGGGGTCCTTGTCGATCAAAGAGGCAACCTGGGTCAGTGGGGTTGCTTCGTTATCGCACGCTTCCAGAAGCCTGACGAGTATTTCCGGCAGGACCGGCACATGACCCGACTCCTTTATCCTGTAAAAGAGTGTTTCCCTGGTGGACATAGAGGATAGAGAGCAGCTTCTGCGTTATCGGTTTATAGGTGAGGTTCCCTCTGCCGCTTGAACAACACGGTTGTGTTACCATTAATAGCACAATTTACAAGCCCTTTCTATATCTTAGCCGCCCCCTGGGAAATGGTGGGTAAATATCTTGCCTCAGAGAGGTATCGTTGTACCCGGAGCTGAAACCGGCCCGAGGGCAGTCGCTTGCCTGTTGATGAATTGGGCGTAAAAGTTGCATGTTTTTCAGCAAAGCGAAGCAATCAGGATTATGCCACACAATTGTGGTATAATTAGTCAGGAACTGTCCAAACAGAGTGATACGCGCCACACAAGTGGTGCATTGTCTGAAACTTCAAAAGCTGGGTACCAACCATGATTCCTGCCTCAGAATCCACTTCATTGGTCTGCAGCGATTCACTTATCAGGCGATCCAATATTCTCCAGGCCATAATCCGTTTGAGCAATGAACAGTTGCCCGGCCTGACCCGCAACGAACTGCTTCTCAGGTGTGCGGAAATATTACTCACATATAGCAATTTCAGTGCTGGCTGGATCGGCAGATGCGTCCCCGAAACGGCTGAAATTGCGCCGCTTGCGTTTCTGCAGCCCGGCGCGGGCGGTAAGGAGAACCATGAGGTTTCAAGAAAGCTTATCCTGCTCGACGGCCCGCTGATCGAATCGATACAGGAAACGGCGGAATCTGGAAAACCGGCCCTGTTTACCGACCTTGATCCCCCGGTCAGCCTGCCGCTGGCGCCCCAGAGAGTAACCTACAGGTCATGCACCATCTGGCCGTTTAGCCATCATGATTTCGTCTACGGAGTGGTGACGATTTTTTCTGAACAAGCCGACGGATTTCCACCCGATGAGCTCAAATTCCTGGAAACCACGGTGGCAGACCTGTCGCTCACCTTATATGCCCACGATGTTTCCGTACAACTTCAGTTCGAACGGGATTTCAACAACGAAATCATCGATTCAATCCAGGCTCTGATGGTGTCGATAACACCCTGTGGAAAAATTTTGCGTTTCAATGCCGAGGCCGAGAAAGTGACCGGTCATAACCAGGATGATGTGCTGGACAGCTATTGGGTAGATATCCTGCTCTCGCCGGAACACCGTCTGCACTATCAGAATGTCATCTCCAGACTGCTGAAAACAAACGCTGGAAATCTCAGTTTCAGGGCTTCCCTCCGCACCAAAAATGGAGACTTGAGAACCATAGACTGGCACAGCTCGATTAAACCCGACATCGACCAGGGATCGGTGGGCATGGTGCTGTTCGGCCTCGATATAACCGACAGGCTGGCCGCCGACCAAAAGTACGACAGTGCCGTCGCCAAGTGGGAAAACATTTTCGCCACCATTCAAGACCCGGCGCTGATCACCACCAGAGACGGCATCATTATCGATGCCAACCATGCGACCTTCAGCGCTGCCCGAAAATCCAGAGACGAGGTGATCGGCAGGAGTGTCTGTCTGATTCTGCACGGGGGCAGGAAAGAAGGCAGTCTCTGTCCCCTGGAAGACCAGATCCGAAGCGCTGAAAGCCGGATACTGCACACCGAACTCAGCGGTTTGCACGGCGACTATCTGCTCACCGTCAGCCCCCTGGCGGATACGGTGGGATCAGATGAGGCCACGCTGCTGGTGGCCAGGGACATGACCGAGGAAGAACGCCATAAAGCCGAGGCGCTGCGGGCCGCCCAACTCGCCTCGATCGGTGAATTGGCGGCCGGTGTTGCCCATGAGATCAATAATCCAATCAACGGCATACTCAACTACGCCCAGATGCTCAACGACCTCGCTCAGGACAACCGCAGCGAGGAGGTGATCGGCCGCATCAACGCCGAAGCCAAAAGGATCGCTTCAATCGTCCGCAACCTGCTTGATTTCAGTCGACACCGGGTCGAAGAGCCGGAACCGGTGGATGGCGGTGCGCTGCTCGACGACTGCCTTGAACTGGTCCAGCACCAATTATTGAAAGATCATGTAATCATTGAAGAATCAATGGAGAAAAATCTACCGTTGACGTTCTGCAACCGGTCACAGGTTCAGCAGGTGTTTCTCAATGTCATCTCCAACAGCCGTTACGCACTCAATGAAAAGTATCGGGGCCATCACCCGGACAAAAAACTGCACTTCGACATATCCCTGGTCCAGCATACCAATACGCCCTATGTCCGATTTACCATGACCGATTATGGCACCGGCATTGAACATCATCTGATAAACCGCGTATTCGACCCGTTCTTTTCGACTAAACCCAACGGCGAAGGGACGGGACTCGGCCTCAGTATCTCCTACGGCCTGATCAGAGATAACGGCGGCTATATGCGCATCAAGAGTCTGCTGAACGAATATACGGCGATCATCATTGATCTTCCTGCGGCCAAAAACAGGAGGGAATAAGATGGCTGAACCATTCCGAAACTACACACTTATCTCGATGGTGCTTTTTGTTTATACCCTCATTATTGCAGCACCCTACGCCCTTTATCGTCAGGTGCAACCGACGTCACTGGTGTGGACATTGACCGGAATAGGAGTGTTGTTTTCCATGGTGCTCTATATCATCATCTGGCTGCAAGACGATCAAAACCGAAAAAAACTTGCCACCCTCGAAGAAAGACTGGCGGAAACCGAGAGAAACAAAGTGGACGCCGAGCACGGCCATCATGAAGTTGTAGAAAAGAAACTTTTTGAAATCAATATTATAAATGCCTCATTGAACAGGGAGATAGCCGAACGAATGCAGGCGGAAACAGAAAGCAGAGAACTGCAGAAAAAGATGGAGCTGATTCTCAACTCTGCAGGTGAAGGGATTTTCGGTCTCGATGTCAACGGCAACGTCACTTTTGTCAATACCGCAGCTTCCTTGATGACCGGCTGGGAGCGGGATGAAATGCTCGGCAAACCACACCACGAGCTTGTTCATCACAGCCGACCCGATGGTTCCCCGCATCCTCCTGAGAAGTGTCTGATCACACAGGCCTGCAATGACGGCCTGGTCCATATCAGCTCTGAAGATTGTTTCTGGACCAAGGAAGGTGAGAGCTTTCCGGTCGAGTATGTGAGCACGCCGATCCTGGATAACAGCAGGCTGTGCGGGGCAGTAGTGGTATTCAGGGATAAAAGCACGTTTAGCTGATCCGGCTCTTGCGCGGTCGGATGAGCGATGGAGACAGACCTATGATGCCCAATACATCCGGTGAAAGATCAATTCTGGTTGTCGACGACGAAACGAGCCTCAGGGAGACCTTCCATTTCTTTCTGACCAGAGAAGGATATGCTCCTGTTCTGACCGCCGCCGGATACGAGCAAGCCCTGGC
>CAJQNS010000002.1 GCA_905479735.1 uncultured Desulfofustis sp. | reverse complement strand
AAAAATCAAAGTACCCAAACCCCGAGGTCCGAGGAGGAACGGAATGATTACCGAAAGTTTCGTCAAAAAGATGGAGGGAATTGTCGGCAAGGAATATGTAAAAACGTCCTCTGCTGATATGGAGCTGTATTCCTACGATGCGTCCCTGGTGGGCGGTAAGCCCGGACTGGTGGTCTTTCCAGGATCGACAGAAGAGGTCTCAAAAGTAATGAGGGAGGCTCACCAGGCTGGGGTTCCCAATGTGGGACGCGGATTTGCCACCAACCTGTCCGGTGGCACCATCATCAGATTCGAAGGGATGGTCATCGTTCTCGCCCGCTTCAATAAAATCCTCGAGATCCACCCTGAAAGCAAGTATGCCGTGGTCCAGACCGGTGTCACCAACCTCGAGCTGCAGGAAGCGGTTGCTCCTCTGGGTATGTTTTACGCCCCAGACCCGGCCAGTCAGAAGGTCGCTACCATTGGCGGCAACATCGGGGAGAACTCGGGTGGTCCCCGATGCCTCAAATACGGGGTTACTTCTAACCACATCCTCGGTATGAAGACAGTGCTGTCAGACGGTGAAATAGTTGATATCGCCGGCCCCTCACTCGACCCGCCGGGTTACGATGTGCGCGGTCTAATGGTCGGCAGTGAGGGATGCCTCGGTGTAGCCACCGAAATCACCGTGAGGATCATTCCCAAGACCGAGTCGGTCATCACCATGCTGGCGATCTATGATGATGTATCCAACGCGGCCACTTCGGTCGCCGAAATCATGCGGGCCGGTATCGTCCCTCTGACCCTTGAGATGATGGATAACACTATCATTCAGGCAGTTGAGAAGGGCGGACCATGCGGTTATCCGGTAGACGCCGCCGCGGTACTGATCATCGAGGTCGAAGGAATCAGCACCGGTTTGAAAGAACAGGCAGAAAAGGTGGATAAGATCTGTATGGATTCCGGTTGCCGCGAAGTGCGTACAGCCAAGAATCAGGAGGAAAGAGAACTGCTCTGGAAAGGCCGCAAAGGTGCTTTTGGGGCGATCTGTAACCTGTCACCCAACTACCTGGTCAACGACGGCTGCGTGCTGCGAAGCGATTTGCCGGAAGTCCTGAAACGGGTCAAAGAGGTCTCCGATAAGTATGGCTGCCCGGTGGGCAACGTCTTTCATGCCGGTGACGGCAATCTTCACCCCCTGCTCATGTTTGATTCAAGAAATGAAAAGGAGCTGGAACAGGTGCACAAGGCCGGCTGGGACATCATGGAGATCTGCGCGGAATTTGGCGGCACGATTTCCGGTGAGCACGGTATCGGCGAAGAAAAACGCGAAGCAATGAAGATGATTTTTTCCGGGCATGATCTGAATACACAGCAGAATCTGAAAAGTGCTTTCGATCCCAAAAACCTGCTCAACCCCACCAAGATCATTCCACTGCCACCCGAGGGCGCTGACAAACTGCCGGACAGTGAACCGACGATCCTTAAGCGCCAGGGTGGAGAGAAGGCGCAAGGTGTGACTGAGACCATGGAGGCTGTCCGATCTGCACTGACCGAAAACAAAGCTGTCAGGATTGCAGGTAAGGGGTCTTTCAATGGTTACGGCAATCAACTCAGTAAGGAAAGTGTGGTGATTGACAGCCTGAAAATGAACGATTTCATCGAATACGATCAGGATAACCAGTTCATCACCGTCGGTTCCGGATTGACACTAGGTGCGCTGCAGGAAAAACTTGCTCAACAGAACCAATGGCTGCCGATCAGACCGCCTTTCGGCGCCACCGACACCACCATCGGTGCCATTGTCGCCACTGGTGCGGTAGGTCCGGAACGCTTAACCTATGGTGCTCCACGGGATATGCTGCTGGGACTTCAATATATCGACAGCAGCGGCAGCATGGTCACCGCCGGTGGCAGAGTCGTTAAGAACGTGGCTGGCTACGACATGACCAGGTTGCTGACCGGTTCACTCGGGACTCTTGGTTTTATCACCGAGGCGACCTGGAGGATTGGCACCAGGCCGGACACCTGTAAAAGGATCTCCGGTTCCGGTACCATCGATGAGTGCTTTGCAGCGGGTTTGAAGATTGTCAATTCTAATCTGCTGGCGGCGCTGGTAACGATAACACCTGAAGCCGGTCTAGCGACCCTGACGGTAGGCTTCGAGGGCTTGGAGCTGGTGGTCGATTCTCAACTGGAGCGCTGTCGTGAGGTGATGAATGCGGGCGGCCTGAATATATCCGAAGCCGAACAATACCCCGTGGTTGATGGATTTCTCACCCCTGCCTTTGCTTCCATCTGGGAGACTCCTTTCGTGCTCCAGGCCGATGTGGTCATCAAACACGGTGCCGAGTTCGTCGCCCAGCTTTCTCAGAATTCCACGCCGTCTTCGCTGCTGCTCGATGTTGCCGGCGGACGAGTCCATGCCGGATTTGGCGCCTTGACCGACAGCCAATGGGCCGGAATTGACAGTGCAGTAAATAAATTCAAAGGACATTGCAAGCTGCTGAAAGCTCCCGAGGAATTTGCCAAAGAGCATGATCTCTTCGGGTCCTCACGTCAGGATTGGCGGCTCAGTCATCTGATAAAGAACGCCCTTGATCCCCACAATGTTTTTGCGCCCGGGGCGCTACCGGGCAGGGTATGATCGGGGAAGAGGATTCTACCGAGGGTTTTTATTGAAATTTACATTGAGGATATAAGTTATGACTGTGTCAGCCAATTATGATGCCATCGCACAATGCAACAAATGCGGGTTTTGTCATGTCGCCTGCCCGATTTTCAGGGCAACCGGGCATGAATCGGGAGTAGCCAGGGGACGTTTGGCCCTGCTTCGCGGCATAATAGAAGAACGCATCGAATGGAACGAGGAGATGGAAGATCCCCTGTTCACCTGCCTGGGCTGCGGTGCCTGCACTACCAATTGCTTTGGCTCGGTGCCAACCGCTGATCTGGTGCTCAATGCCCGTTCAGAGTATTTCGACAAGGTGGGAAAGAAGCCGGCCCACCGATTACTTTTCGAGCATCTGCTGCCGTACCCCAAACGACTGCATTTGGCAGCCCGGACGGCAGCACTCGGTAAGAACAGCGGTGCCTCAAAGCTGGCCAACGCACTTGGCCTGCTGCGAATTTTCGGCCGTGATCTGCCCAAAGCGGAAGGCATTGTCGAGAAACTGCCGATGAGCTCCTTCCGGGGAACGACAAAGCCTCAAACCTATACAGGACAGGGCAGCGATCTGAAGATCGGCTATTTCGTCGGCTGCGGGGTAGATGTAATCCAGGTGGAGGCCGGCACGGCCACTTTTGAATCCCTCAAGAAGATCGGCAAATCCGTCACGGTTTTGAACAATTGCTGCTGCGGACTTCCGCCCTGGAGTTATGGTGATATCGACAACACCAAGGTGCTGGCCGAGAAGAATCTACAGATCTTCGCCGAGGCCGATGTCGATGTGATCGTTACCGACTGCTCCAGCTGCGCCTCTTTCCTCAAGGAATATAAGAAGGTTTTTGCCGATGATCCCCAGAAGCTGGAGTTGGTCGAGCAGACCAGTGCGAAGATTAGAGACGTGGTTGAATTTCTCTACACTTCGAAATTCGGGGTCGATGAAGATAAGCAGCAGGAAGTGGTGGACAGCTATCACGATTCCCATGCCGGTACAGAAGCCGTTCGTCAGGCAGTGCCTAAGGATGGCAAAGCGGTGGTAACCTATCATGATCCCTGTCACGCGGTGCGGGGGCAGGGCATCAAGTCGGAGGGCAGAGATCTCCTCAAGAACCTCCCCAATGTGGAATTTCGGGAGATGCCGGAAGCCGACTGGTGTTGCGGCGGGGCAGGGTCCTATGCGCTGACTCATTACGATCTGTCCCAGAAGGTGCTGGACCGCAAAATAGACAATCTGAAAAAAACGGAGGCCGACATCCTGGTTACAAGCTGTCCCGCCTGTATGATTCAGCTTGCCTGGGGAATCAGGAAGCACGGGTTGAATACCCGCATTTTTCATATTTCGGAAATGACGGCTTATAAAGAGGGTGTCAGCGTCTGATCCAAAACGGGATTGAGCGATGATCCCAGTGGGAATTGATTCAAGATCATTGATAGAAACGATAAATATTTATCGTGATCTATGTAGGTAGATCAACTTGATGTCTTGGTCATTATCCAATAATTTGATCGTGAGATGGTCTGTCCAGTGCGCACACCGGCCTGTTTGGGAGGGTGTCAGGCTGTTGGTCAGAAGGAAAAATGTTCTGAAAACAGCTGAGTACGGGAAGTGAACATGAGGCGGTCGAACTCTGATCCGGAGTAGACACTGGTAAAAATATTAGGTTTTTGATTGGCCGCATGTTACGTTGTCTCACTGATTTGAGCGACCAGTAAACGAGAGCGTGAGTTTTGCAGCCCACCGGCTTCTCCCGTAGGGGACACCGGTGGGTCTGTGTTTTGATATTGACTAAGGTATGCGTATCACTGGTTCTTGTCTGACGGCCCGGACAGAGACGAAGGTCCCTTGAGTTACGGCTGCATCAGGCAAACAGGTGATGGAAGACAACTAATCAAGTTGAGGTGAATTCATGAACGGTAAAATGCAGACTATTGATGGTAATACCGCAGCATGTCACGTGGCCTACGGCATGAGTGAGGTAGCAACCATTTACCCGATCACTCCATCGAGTCCGTTGGGAGAAATTGCCGACTCCTGGGCGGTCGGGGGCAGGAAAAACATATTTGGGGAACTCCTCAATGTGAAGCAGATGCAGTCCGAGGCGGGCGCCGCCGGCGCCGTCCACGGTTCACTGGTTGGTGGTGCGGTTACCTGCACATTCACTGCGTCTCAGGGTCTGCTGCTCAAGATACCCAATATGTACAAAATCGCCGGCGAGCTGCTGCCCTGTGTCTTCCACGTGACGGCCCGATCGCTCTCAGCTCATGCACTTTCCATTTTCGGTGACCAGGCAGACGTCATGGCCACCCGTCAGACCGGTTTTGCTCAGATTGTTTCGAGCTCGGTTCAGGAAGTTATGGATTTGGCGCTGGTTGCTCATCTGGCGACCATTGAGGCTTCGGTGCCGTTCCTTCATTTTTTCGATGGTTTCAGAACCTCCCATGAGATTCAGAAAATTGAGGTCATCGATTACGCTGACATGGCCAAACTGTTCAACTGGGATGCCTATTGGGCCTTCAAAAAGCGGGCTATCAATCCCGAGCGTCCGGACACCAGGGGAACTGCCCAGAATCCTGACATCTATTTCCAGAATCGAGAGGCATGCAACAAATACTACTTGGCTGCGCCGGGTATCGTTGCCAAATATATGGAACAGGTGTCGCAGCTGACCGGCCGTACCTACAATCTTTTTGATTACGTTGGTGATCCCCAGGCAGAGCGGGTAATCGTGGCCATGGGCTCGGGTTGCGAGGCCATCGAAGAGACGGTTAACGCCATGAACAGCCAGGGCGAAAAAGTGGGCCTGGTTAAAGTGCGCCTCTATCGGCCTTTCGACGTGGATGCCTTTTTTGCAGCAGTTCCTGAATCCGCCAAGGCAGTCACCATTCTCGATCGTACCAAGGAACCGGGTTCCGTTGGCGAACCGCTTTACACAGATGTCTGTGCAGCCTATATCGACAAAGGCATTGCCCCTCCCAAAATCCTGGGCGGCCGCTATGGCCTGAGCTCGAAGGAATTCACTCCGTCCATGATCAAGACAGTGTATGACAACATGGCCGCAAGTGAACCCCAAAAGCGTTTCACGGTTGGTATCAACGACGACGTCACCCACCTGTCCCTGCCCTACGGCGACAATTTCAAGGCCGAGCCGGAAGGAAATATCAGGGCAAAATTCTGGGGCCTCGGATCGGACGGCACCGTAGGAGCCAATCAGAGCGCTATTAAGATCATCGGTGATAACACCGAAAAATACGCCCAGGGATACTTCGCCTATGACTCCAAGAAGTCGGGCGGGATCACCATTTCCCATCTTCGTTTCGGTGATGTGCCGATCAAATCGACCTATCTGATCAACGAGGCCGATTTTGTAGCCTGCCATAATCCGACCTATGTGAATATTTACGACGTTCTCGAGGGCATCAAGGAAGGAGGAACCTTCCTGCTCAACTGTCCGTGGTCGGTCGAGGAAATGGAAGAGCAACTGCCGGGCGACATGAGAAAAACCATCTGCGACAAGAAGCTCAAGTTCTATACCGTAGATGCAATTAAACTGGCCCAGGATGCTGGCCTCGGCGGCCGCATCAACATGATCATGCAGACCTGTTTCTTCAAACTGGCCAACGTCCTGCCCATTGAGGAAGCCATTGATCTGCTCAAGAAAGATATTCAGAAAACTTTCGGCAAGAAGGGCGATCACATCGTGGCCATGAATATCAACGCAGTCGACAACACACTGGACAATCTCATCGAGGTCGACGTACCTCAGTCCTGGGGACAGGCCGCGGGTGGTATCCCACCGCTGCCTGAAGCCACTGAGTATGTCGATAAGGTGATGCGCCCGGTACAGGCCCTCAAGGGCGATGATCTACCGGTCAGCGCCTTTTCACCGGATGGGGTCTTCCCGACCTCAACCGCTCGCTACGAAAAACGCGGTGTGGCAGTCAGTGTTCCCGAGTGGCTAGCCGATGAGTGTATTCAGTGCAACCAGTGCTCTTTCATTTGTCCCCACTCTGCCATAATTCCGATCCTGGCCACCGACGATGAACTCAAAGGGGCTCCAAGCACCTTTAAAACCATTCCGGCGGTGGGTAAAGCCGTGAAAGGGTATCAGTTCAGGATTCAGGTAAATGCGCTGGATTGCCAGGGTTGCGGCAACTGTGCAGACATTTGCCCGTCCAAGACTAAAGCGCTGGTGATGAAGCCCAAGGTAACCCAGACCGAGACGGAGGTGCCGAACTTCGAGTTCTCGCTGACAGTACCCTATAAAGGTGGAGTCATGAACCGTGACTCGATTAAGGGTAGTCAGTTTTATCAACCTCTGCTCGAGTTCTCCGGTGCCTGTGCTGGTTGTGGTGAGACTCCCTATGTGAAGGTGCTGACCCAACTTTTCGGCGAGCGTATGACCATCGCTAACGCCACGGGATGTAGCTCGATCTGGGGCGGCTCTGCTCCCTCGTCTCCCTACTGTGCCAATGCGGATGGTCACGGACCCGGCTGGGCCAGTTCACTGTTCGAGGACGCCGCTGAGTATGGATATGGTATGGCCCTGGCCTACGGAACCAGAAGAAAGGCTCTGGCCACCAAGGTTGAGCAGGCAATTGAAGCTGATATTTCAGCCGATCTCAAGGAGACTTTCACGGCCTGGCTCGGAGCGATGAATGACGCTGAGAGATCCAGGGAAACCGGCGACAAGCTCAAAGAGTTGCTGAAAGACACTGCCGGTAACAAGCTGCTGACTGAGATAGCCAATTGCAGCGAGCTGTTCACCAAGAAGTCTCACTGGATCGTCGGCGGCGACGGCTGGGCTTATGATATCGGCTACAGCGGTCTCGATCACGTTATGGCCCAGAGTGAGGACATCAACATTCTGGTAATGGATACAGAGGTGTACTCCAATACAGGCGGTCAGTCTTCCAAGGCGACCCAGACCGGCGCGGTGGCCAAATACTCGGCCTCGGGCAAGAAGGTTTCCAAGAAAGACCTGGCTCGAATGATCATCACTTACGGCCATGCCTACGTTGCCTCGGTTTCCATGGGGGCAAACAAGCAGCAGATGATGAAAGCCTTTACGGAAGCTGAACGGCATCCCGGACCTTCGTTGGTCGTCTGTTACGCCCCGTGTATCGCTCACGGTCTCAGAGCCGGTATGGGCAAGACCCAGACCGAGGCCAAGCTGGCAGTCGAATCAGGCTACTGGCCCATGTTCCGTTACAACCCGAACCTCGTCGATGAGGGCAAGAATCCGTTTACCCTTGATTACAAGGAACCCGACGGAACTCTGCAGAATTTCCTCTCCAACGAAGTCCGGTTCGCAGCGCTCGAGAAGAGTCATCCGGAAGAGTCAAAGCGGTTGAGGACCAAGATAGAAGAGGAAGTGAACGATCGCTATAAACTATTAAAAGCCATGGCCGAGCATGGCATTGGCGTCTAGGTTAGCTGAAATGGCTGAGGAAAGGGGAGTTCGTCCCCTTTCCTCAGCCCCCCAGGAATAACTATGGAAGACAACGTATTTCGAGCCATTGAACAACGGAAGGTGTCGGCCCAGATTGTCGATCAGGTCAAAAGCCTGATCTCCAATGGCAGGCTGAAGCCGGGCGATGCCCTTCCCCCTGAGCGCGAGCTTATGAAAGTGTTCAATGTCAGCCGCCCGACCTTGCGGGAGGCGCTCAACACTTTGTCTACCATGGGCTTTGTACAGATGGCTCAGCGCCGCAGAACCAGGGTTAAATCCCTGGTACCCAGTAACATCACTGAACCGCTGCATCATCTTTTAAAAGATGACATCAAGGTGTCACTGGAGTTGATCGAGGCGCGGACCATTATCGAAACAGGCAATGTACGGCTGGCGGCAAAACGGGCTACCGAGGCCGATATCGAGCGGCTCGAGAACTGTCTCGATAAAATGGGACAGAAACTCAAGGACAACACCTCTTTTACCGAGGAAGATGCTGCCTTCCACCTGGCCATCGCCGAGGCAACTCACAACAAGATTCAGACCCACCTGATGTTTTCCATCTACGATCTTCTCAGAGAGAAGGTTGGCTTGTGCTATTACGATGATGAGACGGAGTATATGTATCAGCAGCACCGCGACATCGTTGAGGCAATTAAGGCAGGGGATGAGGTACTTGCCCAGAGCAGGATGGAAACCCACCTGAGCTATGTGGAGTCATTGCTTAACCGGCTTATCACAGGGGAGTCCGGCAGCGGTAAGAGCTGATTATCCGCGCAGTTAAAGAACTGCTTAGCGAGATATTTCCTGTCCTGCATCGGCTGATGATTTTTCCGCCACTGTGTCTTCAGCACCATCTGTTTCTTCCAGCTCACTATCCTCCAACTCTGATTCCACCACCATCTCAGTAACAGGTTCTGGCTCCCCGACGTAGTTCCAGTGCCAAGCTTCCCAGGGCATGCGAAAACGGTTGTATTTCGAATAGGTCTCCTCAAAGCCGAACTGCTGGCCGTTTTTCTGCAGCCATTGATATTGCTCTGTTTCGGCGAACTCCCAGTTGCTCGGATAAAAATCCATGGCGGTACCGAGCATATGCTGTGAGTAGCCCGGCGGAGCCACATAACGGATGATGTCGTCAAACGATCTTCCCTTGTTGAGCATACGAACGAAGATACGTGTCTGGTAGTGGAAGGAGCGATAGGCGGACTCGACTCTCAGATCAACCCCGTCGAGGCGGGCCTTGTTGAGCATTCTAACCAGGGAGGGATGGGCCTCGGCCAGGATGTATATCTCGCTCCCCTGATGAGTGAATTCCACAGGTATCTGTAGAAGTTCATCGAGGTTTCGAGACGTTGGGAACAATCTGTTGCCGGCCCACGGTTCCGGGACCTGGTATCGCTGGTTATCGATGCTCACGGTCTCGATCACGTTAGCGAACTTGATCGGCATCGAGACCGGAGAAATAGCTAGCGGCTCATCGGTTTGATCGGTGGCGGAAAGGTCAGGTGCCCATAAAGTGGTCAACAGGATAAGACAGACGAGATACTGCATGGTATGTAGATGAATGCGGAGACCTTGAGTAAAGTAATTGTAGCTGCGCTTATGTGGTTACGGCTGCTAGTAATAACAGACCTTGCTTCGCTGAGCAATAGAAGTTGTGCCGGAGGCGCCTTTGCTGATGGAGAGCCGGTGTTGAAAGCCAGCTAATTATTTACATTTTTTAGCAGAGTTAGGCTTCATGTTCTGTTATACTTGTCCAGCCATTCACTAGAATCAAAAAATAATTGAACAAATACAGAATGTTACGTATTTTCACACTTAGTTTCTTGCTACTTTTTCCGCTACTGCTGTCAATCCCGGGACCACTGTTTTCCAAATCGGTTCAATACGATATAGCCTATATATGGGATGACGACCTAACCAATGTCCTCGACTACCAGAATCAACTTGAAGAAACGCTTGGACCGGAAGTCGCACTTCATCTCCGCATTGTTGGGAGGAAAGAAGGTGGGTATGGCATCGTCTACGACCATAACGGCACCGCCCTGAGTTCCGCTCAGCTCATGGTGCAGCATAGTGAGATGCTGCGCAGCGAAGGCTTATCCGAATGTTTTGCAGTGGAAGACAACGGCTATTTTCAGCTCTACAACGTAAGTTACGGTCTCGGTCCGAACCTCGAGGACATGAAGAAACATTACGCTCGGGTCTATAACTACCTGGGTGACGAGGTTGGCAAAAATCTCTACATAGAACAGACAGACAAGAACAACTACACCCTGATTTACAGGCGCCGTGGAGATCGATCATCTACTTACAGGGTAGCTCGGAATCACGCCAAGCTGCTCAAAAAGAAAAAGATATCGACCACGATTTTAGCAGAAAAGAATAATCCGGTGGTCTTCGGAGAATCTTCGCACCTCGACGATCAGCAGCCCGCATCCAAGCCTGCGACAGCGGTGGCCACGACCCCGAAAGCAAAGGCAGCACCGGCCCAGAAAGTGGTTAAGTCAGTGGCCAAATCGAGGCCATCGAGTCCACCGCCCAGCAGCCGAAAAAAAGTCATCGCACTGCCTTCCGCCGGCGGTAATTTCGAGGCTACTATCGAGCAGTACATCAAAGATTTGCGGAATAAGGGAAAGTTGGCCAGTGAGGAAAAAACGGGCTGGATGGTAGTTGATTTAACCAGCGGAAAAAGTATTGTCGACATTAACGCCAACAAATTGTTCCAAGCCGCCTCGATGATCAAACCTTTTATTGCCCTGGCTTTTTTTCACAAAGTAAAAGAGGGTGCCTTGAAATATGGTCCCAAGAGCAGGCGGAACATGGAATTAATGATCCAGCGGTCGAATAACCCGGCTACCAACTGGGTCATGCGCATGGCTGGCGGACCCGCTGAGGTCGACAAACTGTTGCGCAGCCATTACAGCGATATTTTTAAAAACACCCGGGTCGTTGAATACATTCCCGCCGGCGGCAGAACCTACAAGAACAGTGCCCTGCCGTCCGATTACATCCGTTTTCTCCAGGCCTTGTGGAGCAACAACCTGCCATACGGCAAGGAGATCAGAAGGTTGATGTCACTGCCCGGGCGTGACCGGCTCTATAATGGAACCCCTATTCCACGGGGCACGCTGGTCTACAACAAGACCGGTTCGACCGCACGGCTGTGCGGTGATATGGGTATTCTGGTTGCCAAGGATCGAAAAGGTAACCGCTACCCCTATGCCTTGGTCGGTGTTATCGAGCGCGATACCCGGGCAGCAAATTACGGTGACTGGATGCTAACCAGAGGTAATGTGATTCGTCAGGTTTCAACTCTGGTATACAAGGAGATGAAGAAGCAGTATAAACTCCTGTAGGCACCTTGGGAAATTGTCTTTTGGCATACTCTCTGCTTTGGGCGCCCAAATTTTATCCTCGGACGTGTTATATACCTGCGGGTAAAATTTCCTCGCAGGCCCTGATCTTGAGTCAAAATCCTAGTTTTGCAAAGCAGTAAGCAGTAATTTTGATACGCTCCAGGAAAGTAATTCTGGTAAAATATGGGAAATTTCTAGTCGCCTAAACCGGAAAAAGGATCTCGAGCGATCTCCACCTGCCAATGTGATGATTGCAGCTAAGCTTTATCGATTCTCAATAGACAGACTAAACGGTCGATTCATATCGGGCTGGTGCTTCAACAGGTTGGCCAAGAGCAGACCGGTGAGCATCGTGGCTGTTGCTGACGACAAAGTACTCGGTAGGTTTACCAACAGCGGCTACCGTGACGACCTGGTCGAGAAGAATCTGCACCCGAGTGGTGTCTGTGGCTTCGATTTTAGCTTCCCCTCCGATTTTGATCCTCGAGCCCATGGCAAGTTCCATCTTTGTTTCGATTCTTTCAAAAAACCGGTGGCAACCGTTGACTGCAGTGAAATTGAAATATTGCAGCCGCACCTGAATACTCCCATCTGTTTTATGCACATCCCCAAAACCGCGGGCACCTCCTTTAACTCGTTCGCCAGAGCCTGCTTTGCAGGTGACAGGTTCTTCACTCATATCGAGCGGCTTGATGAG
The DNA here is from genome assembly GCA_905479735.1 of uncultured Desulfofustis sp. Lineage (GTDB taxonomy): Bacteria > Desulfobacterota > Desulfobulbia > Desulfobulbales > Desulfocapsaceae > JABDQA01. The sequence goes on along the minus strand of CAJQNS010000002.1, from coordinate 18,685 downwards.
AGTGACGTGCGCCGAGGTATCAAACAGGCGCTCTATCTCTCCGGACACCTGCCCCTCTATGAGCTTGGCCGTCTGGTTGATCTTTCCGGCTATGATCTGATCAGCATCATTCGCGAGCCTTACGCTCACCTGCACTCGCATCTGAACTATGTAAGAGGTGTCAGGTCCGGAAGCAGGTTTGAAATGCATTATGGTTTTCGCCACAACGAAACCGTCAAAGCCCTCTCAGATGAGCTCAATGGAGTTGATTTCAACAACCTGGAAGAAGTTAATGGTCTGGTAACCGGGCTGCATGATTATCAATGTGATTTTTTCGATAATATCCAGACCCGCTATTTTCTCGAATATAGACCTGAAAGGGTTGCTGAAAAAGATCTGCGGAGGGCCTGTGAGAACATCTCAAATTTCAGTTCCGTTGGCTTGACCGAAGCCTACGATCACTTCAAAAAAAAGTTTTGCCATACCATTGGTGTCACTTCAGGCGAGCAAAAGCTGCAGTCCAACAAGTCTGAGTACTACCGGTTGTTCGACCTTGCCGATCCTGAGGTTCGGGCCGCATTAGAGCCCCTGGTCGAGTACGACCTCAAGCTCTATGAATTTGTCTCCGACAGATTCTGGCAGGATAAGTTGTGATAAGGCTGAGTTGAGCCAGGTGCTTTACAAATTCCGACTAGGCCTCATAGTTCTAGAGAAGGTCATGCTTCGACCGGGAACCACTATCGACAAACGAAGACGAGGAGAGAAACATGGTTGAGGAACAAAGCATCGCATTATTCGTCACCGAGGCGGAATCACTGGTATTGGAGGCCCTGGCCCAGGCCGAAGCCCCACACAGTCAGCGGGCCCAGGCACTTCTTGCCGTCGATGCCGGCTCAACAATCGAGCAGGCGGCCAAGGTGGCAAATCTCAAAGTCACCCAGGTTCGTTTTTGGATAGGAAGGTTCAGAAACGGCCGGCTGACTGTTTTTCCCGAATCTGTGATCAAAGAGATTGAGTCATTTCTGAAGAGTGCGACAAAGAACGAGTCTTTGGCGAAGACCAAAAAGAAAAAAGAAAAGGTGAAAAAGCCTAAAAAGAAGCCGGTTGCCGATTCAAAAGGTGGAAAGCAGAAGAAACAGAAGAAGGCCAAGGCAAAGAAAGCGGCTGCTGTGAAAAGCAAAAAGACAAAGAAAGAGAAAAAAGATAAGAAAACCAAGGAAGTAAAGAAAAAGAAGAAAGGGGCTAAAAAGAGTGGCAAGAAAAAAAAGTAGCGCTGCACATGTGAATCATTGATGCCAATGGAAATCAGCAAGTTAGAACCAGAAAAAAAGCACGGTCTGGTGGTGGTGCTGACCGGCAACGGCAAAGGCAAAACCACCAGCGCCATGGGTATGGTACTGCGGGCGGCGGGTCACAATATGAGGACCTGCGTGATCCAGTTCATGAAAGGAGATCTCTATTCAGGTGAATGGGATGGGTTGAAGCTGCTTGGTGATCGGGTCGAGCTCTACTCAACCGGCAAGGGATTCTGCGGTATACAGGGAAACCCTTACCCGCATTCGGAGCATCGGGAAAATGCCCAGCAAGCACTGAGGCTTGTCGATCAGAAGATGTCATCCGGTGATTTCGATCTGATCGTTCTCGATGAGATCAACAATGCCCTGCAACTCAAACTGGTCGACCTTGATCAGGTCCTGGCCATAGTGGATAACAAGCCGGAGCTGTTGCATCTGGTCATGACCGGAAGGGATGCCCATGGGGAAGTGCTCAGCAGGGCCGACACCGCCAGCCGTGTCGACGAGATCACCCACGCCTATCGTAAGGACATTGAGCCTCAGCCGGGCATCGATTATTGAGGTGGCGCTGGACTCACCTCAGCTGCGGTGCTCTGCCTTATAGACTGGGCCCCGACACAGCGGCCGGATTTGGCCGCCATCTCTTTTGTCGGCCGTTCAATGGCTTGCTGCCGGTCGAACGTCGGCCATCAATGCGCCTTCAGAGCCGTTGCACCCGCCGCTGGCTGATGAAAACCCCAACCAGCACTACTAGCGAAGCGACATATTGGGACGGGACAAACCGTTCACCGAGTATGATAAATCCCAGGATGACCGCAAATACTGGAATTAGGTTGACGAAGGCTGAAGCCTGGCTGGCCGGAATCTTGCTCACCCCGTAATTATAAAACAGGTAGGCCCCCAGCGTCACAAAACTGCCGAGATAGAGTACCGCCAGGGCTGGCGCCGGATACCAGACCCGGGGAAGAGAAATATCGGGATGGATCAAGAACAGCGAGAAGAAGAATGCCCCGACCCATGTTTGTACCGCGGTGAGAAACAAGGCACTGTAGCGGGCACTGAGGTGCTTTAACGACAGAGTATAGCCGGTAGCAGCCACCATGGCCAGAAACTCAAGGAAATTGCCCAGCAGTGGATTGGGCGCAGATACCGACTTCTCCCCAGCAAGACTAAGCCAGCAGGCACCTGAAATGGCGATGAGAAATCCGACCACTGTCTGGCGGGAAATACGTTCCTTGAGAAACACGGTGGCCCCGAGCGCCACCATCAGAGGCAGCATGGCGGTGATCAATCCGGCCTGAGAGGCTGAGGTAAGCTCGAGGGCTTTGGCTTCAAAAATAAAATAGATGCAGGGTTCACAGACCGCCATGAACAGGAGATATTTGACATCCTCTCTCTTTATCTCCGTATGGCGGAGCTGACGATAAAACACCAGAAAGCAAACACTTCCCACCACCATGCGCCCGAAAATCACGATCATCGGGTGATATCCCTGGAAGGCAATCTTCAAGGCGATGAATGAACTGGCCCAGAGGATCATCGCCGATACAAGGCTGAAAAACGGCAACCAGGTTTTTTGGTCGTTCAAAGGTATTCCTTAGTTAATAGAGACTTGTCGGGTTTCGGATTTTGCCGCATTGCTCTGCGGAGGGCGGGAGTGTAGCACATCGGTGGGGGAATTGCCAGAGATTGCCCAGTCGGACCAGGCCCGGGAGATAAACTGGGGTTTCAATGGGCCGCTTCGAGGAACTGGTTTATTTCCGCTTGCCAGGCGTTTCGAAAACGCTCGATTTCAATGTTCCAGACTTTGTCCGATTGACGCAGGTTCTTAAAATCCCTTCAGGCCGTGATCCCTGATGAACAAGGATGCGGCCTTGAGAGAGGAGTCAAGTTCATAAGCCTGCTGCATGTTCTTGAGCGCTTCAAGCATCAGCCCGGACTCCTCCAGGCAAAGCCCTCGGAGAAAGTAAATTTGGGCCAGAGTACTGTCAGCGACCGGCGAAGGTTTGTCGATATCTATAAATTCTGACAGAAGCTGAATGGCGTCGGAAAATTTTTGTTCCCGGTAGAGACATCTCGACACTTCCAACAGATAATCCGGAGTCTCCGGTGCCAGTCTGTAAGACTCTTTGAAAAACACACAGGCCTGCAGGTGGTTTGAATCGTGCTGCGCAGCAATCTCACCAAGCATGAAATAGGCCTTCGAGTTGTTCGGGGCGTGACTGATTACCCGAAAAAAATCTTTGCGAGCCGCCTCAAATTCGTCATCGTAGAAGTAACGCAGCCCTCTGACCAGATATTCCCGGTGGCCGTTGTCCGAGTCGGTTCGTGTTTCATTTTTGATTTGGGATTGATCCCTGCTTGGCTGAAGCCGGGGGACCTGGGAAGCAGCGTTCTGTGGGTTGCCGGTAGGTCTGGAAGGTGTTTTGAGATAGGCGTTGATTAAAGATCTGGCCTTGGACGTCAATCTTCCTTTGATACTGCTTTTGATGAGCACCAGGTCGGCGAGGGCTCCTTCGAGATCACTCTGTGCATGCTTGGACTGGGCCCTGCCGAAATAGGCTTCTTCGAAGAGAAGGTCTTCCTTTATGGCAGCACTATAGTCAGTTATCGCCTCGCGGTGACGCCCAATCTGCCGATATATCTCGGCCCGCTGGTAATAGTAATTTTTCCTCCGATAAGTGGATTCTTCCAGAGCTATTGCCGTGTCAAAGAGCTGATGCGCCTGATCAATGTCCTGCCCGGATTTAAACGCTATAGTGCCAAGGCCAAGGCGACTGAAGGGTGTTTCGCCCTGAAGTTGCTCCAGGTACTTTAAATCGGCTTCGGCTTCCAGAAACTGTCTGTTCTTTAAATAGGAGCTCACCCTGCCTCGTCTGGATTCCGGGTTATCAGGATCGCTGTTCAGAGTTTGAGTGAAGGCGGCAATTGCCACGTATGGATCCGTGATAGCTTGCTCATTCAAAGACTGATAGGAGCCGATCCTTTGAGAGAATGGAAAATCCTCCTGGTAGCGCGCCACCCCGGTAATTATCATTTTGTAAATGTTGGGGGCGAGCAGAAACTGTGCTCCCTGGAGGCCTTTGCCCAGTTGATCCGATTTCAGTTTCAGATAATCAAGGGCAACGATATAGGCGTTTGAGTCCGCTGCCTCATCCTCGAAGCACTGGTGGGCGAACTGGGCCATCATCTGATCCGAACCATTCCACCTTGGACTCAGGTAGAGAAGCTTGGCCCGGTAGGCGCCCAACCAGCGCGGATCTATATCGGCAGCAAGTTTGAACCACTTCTCCATATCCGTGCGGGGAAGTTTGAGATGCAGCGACAAGGCAGTCAACGCTGCTGGGGGGCCGGGATCATTACCATAAAGTTCAACGGCTTTTTCCAGGTCAGCCTGAGCGTTTCTGAGAAAACTGTTGAATTCCTGTCGCTGTCGTTCGCTCAGCAGCAGGGTCTGGTTGGCGCCATCTAGAAAGCGAGCTCTTTCAAGGAAGTGCATTCCCCTGACGGTAAATGGGAAATGAGACTCCGGTCTGGCGCTGCACCATTTATTCCAGACCCTTAACTGTTGCATGGCAGACAGCTGAAGGTAAACTTTCTCCAGCCGTCGGTGACCGTCGTTGCTCACAGGTTTTTGGTCCAGCAGATCGCGCAGCGTTTTCTCGGCCTCAGCATAGTTGCCACCGGCAACCAGTTGGGCGACCCGGGTGGCGATTACGACGGTCTCGGTCCTCTTCTTCAGAGTCTCTGTAAACTGTCTTCTGCTGTTGATCTGCGGATCATTTGCCTGAGCTGGCGGGGAGCTGTAGACCAGGAAGGCAGCCAGCAAGGCTGAGAAGCAGATCAGGTGGCGTAAAAAAATGAACATTCTTGTGACTTTCGTTCTGATATCCCTTTCTGGATTTTGGCCGGAACCATCGTGCCTAGCCATTGATCGACGTTCTGATAGAGAGACCCGCCATCAATTCACCCGGGTCTTGATCTCTTCGAGAATACGATGAGAGAGCGGCTCATCACCAAAGACACCAACCCTGATGGTGACGTTGGTCAGATCTTTGGATGCACGTGAAATGGTTAACAGAATCTTATCATCCTGCGGAGTTCGAAGTTCATAGGCGACTTGGTGCTGGCTTACATCCCTGGTGGTTTCCCTGATGGAATTTTCACGTATGGCGGCGTCGGCAGCTTCGACGACTTTTTGAAATCCCCCTTCAATGGTGGCATTGAGGTCTCCGCTCACGTAGCCAACAGTGCCTGCGGCGGCGCCGCCAAGTATGAGAACTCCACATCCTGTCAAGTGGAAGAGAACAAAAGAGATTACCAGGAGCCTCATCCAAAAGGTCGCGAGAGAGTGTGTCATTATCGGTCAGTTATTGAGATGGGAGAAATTAGTCTGATTCACTTCGGGGCCTGCTGATTCGCCGATGAAGGGGGAAGTTTGAACCGCTGAATCCTGCTCACCATGGTTCGTTTGATCGTTGTCTCGGTGCCACCTTCGGAAACCAGCGTCAGATAATCCGGTTCAATGGTGAGATCGACGCCTTCCAGATCACTTCCGCCAACCAGCTCGACCACATAAAAAAATCTGTCGGTGGGTATGGTTGAATCTTGAGATTCAAGTTCCGTCAATTTCTTCACCTGGGCTTCCTGCATTGCCCTGGAGAGCATTTCCTGATCGACGAAGATGTGATTGTCTCCTGGTTGTTCGTCAGTTTCCTGGGAGGAGTCGGCCTTCTGTTGCAGAACTTTTCCCGAACTCGACAATAGTGATTCTATTTCTGAACGGTTAACCGCCACCAGCAGCAAAGCCAGCAAAAGCATCAGGATTATGACAGTCTTAATCCTGATGCCGAAAATACTCAGCGGTGCGGATCCTTCGTTTTTCATCTGAGGTCTGAACCAATGGTTGATCATGAGCCGAAGGCGGAACCTGACTGTCCCGCGTTAACCTGGCTAAACTTTCCAACTATATCGTTTTCTTGTCATCTCTGCCAGTACTGCGTTACAGCTAAGCATTGAGCAACCACTCTTGCTGACAAGAGCTCAATTCATCTTAACATTTGGCTTCCTACGCTGACGGTTCTGCCGGCTCCTCACTCAGGCCCTGCCAGGGGCGGCGCCTTGAGTTTTATGTCGATCTGTAGAAACGGCGCAGGGGCTTCGGTAGGAGCTGTCGGATAATAACTATATAGCTTGACACCGGTGTTTCTCTCTGCTACGTTCTGTGCATATGCTGTTTAATCGATCGATTAATTAGATTGGCTGTGCGTAGTCGCCAACAAAATGGACGTTTGTGGTACTTTCGGTAGAGATTATTTTCGGGTACTTTTGTCCTGCATTACAGTCGAGTCATATGGCCGACAGGCTGCCGCGGGATTATCATGCGGCTGCTGAAAGAACAAAAAGCCGGTTGCTCGGTTTCGCCAGGTGTACCGGTTTTTTTCTTTTCAGTAATTGATCTGTGCTATTGTCCGCAATACTGGCAGGTACGTATGACATCCATAATCCAGTGTGAGAGTGTGATATGAAAATTGCAGAAATCGAAAAAACCAAATCAGAGAGCCCGGAAAGTCTGCCTTCCCGTGAGCGACGTAACCTGCTGAGAATTGGCCTGGCGGTGACCGGGGTCTATCTTGGCGGCAAGGTGTTGTCACTTACCTCAGTGACCAATGCGTTTGCCGAAGGGGTCGTACCCAAACGGGGCAAATATCCGTATAATCCCCATTACGCAATGGTAATCCGCGAACATCTCTGCATTGGCTGTGAACTCTGCAAGGAAGCCTGTGTCGAGACCAACAATGTTCCAGAATACGGTTTCCGCACTACAATTCTTGAACGGCGCCGGGATATCGTCGATGGGGGAGAAGAGACCATCTTCATGCCGGTGCTCTGCAATCAGTGTAATCGGCCTCCCTGCGTCAGGGTATGTCCGACCACGGCCACCTGGAAAGACAAAACCACTGGCATCATCGTTATGAAAGACAGCCGCTGTATCGGCTGCAAAACCTGTATGGCAGCATGCCCCTACAACGCCCGCTACTTTGACGAGGAGACCAGGGCGGTGGATAAGTGCGACTTCTGTTGGGAGGCGCTGTTGTCCAAGGGAAAGAAGAATACTGCCTGCTCCGATATCTGCCCTGCCGATGTAAGGGTGTTTGGTGATCTGGCCAACGTCAAGAGCAGGGTCTACAAACTCGTTCACCAGCCTGAGAAAATTGTCTGGGTTCTCAGGTCCGAGGCAGGGGCCATGCCCAATGTGTTCTATACCAATGCCTGATAGTCTGATCGGCAAAGATGATAAAAAGTATTCACCCTACGGTGTCAAAGTTTTGAGAACGCGGAGAGTGTAATGAAGAAAATTTTTGCAGTGCTCGGTCTAATGAGTTTCGTCCTGTTGAGCGCCGTGATCATCTGGGCCTCGAGCCAGAGTAGCGAGCAGGAGGAGCCGTACGATGAAGACACCTACGGTCCAGAGGAGCCTATCGTCTGGAACGCGCCTCAGAAATCGGTGGTATTCAGTCATAAAGAGCACACCCTGGCCGCCGATCTGTCTTGTGACGACTGCCATGACGAATTGTTTGAAATGGAGGACGGTGCGGCTGAGGAGTATGATGACTTCAATCATGCAGCAATGGACGAAGGCAACTATTGCGGCGCCTGTCACGATGACAGCATGGCCTTTTCCACCGAATCCTATTGCGGTTCATGTCACCTCTCTCCGCAAGAGCCAGTTGTCTGGACCAAACCGGTGAAAGCGGTGCTCTTCAGTCATGACAATCATTCTGAGGACATGGGCATGGATTGTGAGTCCTGCCACAACGATCTCTTTATCATGGAGGCCGGTGCCGCCCAGGAAAATGAAGACTTCAATCATAAGTCAATGGACGAAGGCAACTATTGCGGCGCCTGCCACGACGGTTCCACTGCCTTTACCTATGATACCAGATGTACCTCCTGTCATATTGGCGTTCGGGGCTATGCCCGCTTGACTGGCGAATCCACCGGCAGCGCAGACCAAGAATCCGGTCATTGATCTATAACGGGAGAGGCCGGTGGAATATCCGGCCTCTCCTGGCTTCTCCTTACCTCCTTTCCTGAAAAACAAATAAGCACCGCCTCAGGGCGTATCCTGCGCCCATTTTCTCTGCTGTTTCACCAACTGTTTGATATTATAGAGAAAAAACTTTTCTGTCTAATCTCCTTCCCCTCACTTGCCTGTCAGGAAATCAGGCTGGCCCTCATTATATTTCCGTAACTATATGAAATCTATTGGATATTTCAATTTTTTCAAATGGGCGTATAGTGCGCCATCGTCACCACGAGAAAGGACGCAATATATGCCCTTGGTGGTAAATGATTCAGGAAATCATCAACTGTATACCCTTTAAAGTTACTTATCTAAATCTAAATAAATATAAACAAAACAATTCCTTATAGATAATTTAAGTTTTTTATTGAGAACCCTGAAAATGCTGGCATGTCGCTTGCTCTAAAGAGGGTAAGAAAGGCAACAACATCAATATAGGAGGCCGACATGGCAGCATATGTTTACGCACAACCCGATACGACGATCGTCAGTCCTGAATTTCCCAAGGCATGGCTCGAGAAAGCAAGCGAATGTTTATGGGGTTCGCTCTGCCTTCTTCTTTTCATGCTTCTCGGACCTTTTTCAGCCCCGATCGTACTTGGCTACATCTTTTTTGGAAAAATCCATGAGCAGGGGACCGCTGAGCCGGATCCTGCGGTGCGAAATCAAAGGTAGAAAACATGAGCAAATTAGGAGGAATTATGTCTTTTCAGTCACAGACCGCAGTACTTGAGCAGAGAGAATTCAGGAAGCCCCAATTCAATCTTTTATTGTGGGCCATGCTCGCTCTTGTTGCCATTGGCATTTCAGCTGGTATCTACGCGCTCTACGCTGGCCACCACCAAACGCTTGGGGTGACCCGCACCGTTCCCTGGGGTATAGGTATTTCCACCTATGCTTATCTGGCCATTATCTCCACAGGCCTGTGCGGACTGGCGGCCCTCAGCCATCTGTTTGGCGGCAACAATCTGGCACCGCTGGCCAACCGCATGGTCTGGCTCTCGATTGCTGCAATTTTCGGGGCCTTTCTGGTAATTGGACTGGAGCTTGAGAATGTCTGGCGCATGCCGCTGGGCGTTATTCTCGCTCCAAACCCGACCTCGAACATCTGGTGGATGGGAACACTCTACGGAATGGCGGTCGGTATCATGATGGTTGAGCTTTACCTTATTATTACCAGACGTTTCAAACTGGCGGTCATCCTTGGCGTCTGTGCAGCGGTCACTGAATTATTCGCCAACTCCAACCTGGGTTCCGTTTTTGCTTCCTTAAACGCACGTCCTTTCTGGTACGGCTCGCAGTTGCCCATCTTCTTCCTGGCTTCGGCTTTCTTGTCGGGAGCTGCGGCTATTGTGATCTTTACGCACGCGTCCTATGCGCTGAGGGGTAAGAAGGTCACCGGCGAGAGTTTTGCCGCTCTGCAAACCGCTGGAAAAACCATGCTCCTGCTGATATTCATGATCGGTCTCGCCACTGGCTGGAAATTCTTGAACGCTTTTGTAGGCTCTGAGGCAGTGGGCGACGCAGCCCGGCTGTTGACCCAGGGGCCGCTTTCCACTTCGTTCTGGGTATTTGAGCTCGGAATAGGACTTGCACTGCCGTTTGTGCTGCTCCTGGCGACCAGGCTGAAGTCCATCGAGGCTCTGTCGCTGGCTGCACTTATGGTTCTCGTAGGTCAATTCTTCTCACGGTTGAACCTGGTAGTTGCCGGCCAGCTCGTTCCACAATTCTCAGACTTTGAAGGAATGCCGGCCTACCACCACTATGCTCCAACAGCACCTGAACTGGCCATGGTATTGAGCGGGATAGGTGTGCTCGGTGTTTGTTTTCTGATCGGTGAGTATTTTCTCGGGGATCGTTTCAGGCATCACCATGAAGACTAACAGAGGGCTCCATCCAGGTAAAACTTTCAGGGAGGAAATGATGATCTCTCAAGACGAAGCAATTTTCACCATCGGAATGGCAGCCAAACTTCTCGGCGTCCATCAGAGGACACTGAGAAACTATGAAGAAAGTGGTCTGGTCAAACCATCGCGTAAAGGAAAATGGCGCTATTATTCGATGCGTGATATCAAGTGGATCGAGTGCTTGCGTGAGATGATCCACGAGCATGGTATCAGCGTCAATGCGGTGAAGAAACTGTTGTCGTATACGCCTTGTTGGAATATCATCGATTGCCCGTTCGAGAAAAGACAGCGCTGTAGCGCCTTTTTCTCCAACACGATGGTACCCAGTAAAATAAAGAAACTCACCCCCCTCTCGAGACCGAAAAGAAAAAAGAAGGTCGTCGCAGTCTGATCACACCAGCCAGCACAGTTTACTGAAAAACCTCCGGTCGATGGTTCGACTGGAGGTTTTTTTGTGTCCTTCCCAAAACCATGATGACCTTGGGCGTAGAATGCGCCCAGATTGTTTGAAGTAAAAGGGTGGGATTATTCTGCTTCCATTTTTTTAAAAAAAAATAGAAAAAATATCATTAAGTAACATACTGAATATATTTGTATAAAATTATTGAAATACGACAATGTGTCAACTGATGTCAAAAAATACATTAGTAAATAACTTGACAACAGTCATTTACACTTTTATTATCCCCAATAATTCGGAACTGATGAACAATTAAACGGTTAGGGTTCCGTATCAGGCTGCCTTCCGGCAGTAGTCTTTCAATACCCATGCGGGGAGTAAAGAGATGGATGGCATACTATTTATGATTTTTTGGATTGGCGGTGCAGCGCTTCACACCTTGTATGATCTCAAGATCAAACCTCGGCTGAAGACTGCTGAAAACAGTGTTGATCACACAACGTTTTAAGACTGACAGATAATTCAAAATGGAAAGAAAGGAGCACGTGATGAATAATCTTTTGGCGGGGGTTCTTCCCCAGGAAGGGGGACTGGAGTCGACTGCTTCGTGGCAATACACTTTAGCAGTGATGCTTTGTGGACTGTTAACGCTGATTGGTGTCGCTTTCGGCGTTCATTCAATCGTTGTCGGCCATGAACACACCTTTGGAGTGACCAGAGATGTACCCTGGGGCGTACTGATTGCTGCCTATGTCTTTTTTGTGGTCACTTCCACCGGCTTGTGCATCGTCTCATCGGTAGGTCATGTGTTTGGCTTCAAGGAATTCAATCCCATAGCCAAGCGGGCGGTCTTCTTATCAATAGCAACCATAGTTGCCGGATTTCTGGTCATCGCCTTTGAAATTGAGAATTCGTGGCGTATGCCGGTCGGCAACGTGATCGGTGCCAATCCCACTTCCAATATCTGGTGGATGGGAACGCTTTACGGCGCCTATCTGTTCTTCATGATGATCGAGTTTGTCATGCTCCAGAAAGACCTGCACAAGACGGCGACCATGTTCGGTCTGGCCGGTCTGTTGACCGGTGTCGTGGCCCATTCCAACCTCGGGGCTGTTTTTGGTCTGCTCAATGCCCGTGAATTCTGGCATGGCCCCTATATGCCGATCTATTTCATTACCTCGGCCGCCATGTCGGGATGTGTGGCGATCATTTTCTTTACCTATCTCGCCTACCGCGCCAATGGCTGGGAAATGAGCGACGATATGAAAAAATCACTCGGTAGCGTCGCCAAAATGGGAGCTCTGATGATGGCCATCATTCTTTTCTTCACCAGTTGGAAGATGATTGCCGGCGTAACCGGTAATCCTCCTGGAAAGTATGAAGCCATGCAGGCACTTTTGTCGGGACCTTATGCAATAAATTTCTGGATCGGTGAGGTGGCGCTTGGCATGATCATTCCCTTCGTTCTGATTCTCGCGGTCCGGGGCAATAACATGCGTGTTCTATTCATTGCCTCCGTAGCGGGTATGATAGGTATTTTCTTCATGCGCTACGATCTGGTAATTGTCGGACAACTCGTTCCCCATTATCATGGGTTGGGACTGGTCGACTATCCGCACCTGTTCACTTATTCACCCACGCTGCACGAGTGGTTGATAACCCTGGGCGGCTTTGCTTTCTGCGGATTCCTGTTTCTTGCCGGTGAGCGTCTCTTCCGGGGGCATCTGACCGAGGATCATTGATACCAAGGGCTGGACACGGACCTGCGCTGCGACGCTCAGGCGGAGCGGCGCAGGTCCTTAAAGACATTCCGGAAATACTCAGACGGTGCGATCATGACATCCAATAAAAATGTGGAAGTACAGCCTATCACTCCGGACACTCCGGTCTATTCTATAGGTGTCGCTGCGCAGATCCTGGGTGTACATCCCCGGACCCTGAGAATTTATGAAGAGGAGGGTTTGGTAAAGCCTGCCCGCAAAGGCAACCGACGTTTTTTCTCACCCAACGACATAACGTGGATAGGCTGTATCCGGAAAATGATTCATGATGAGGGGATTTCCATTCCCGGCATCAAAAAACTGCTGCGCTACGCGCCCTGCTGGGAGATCACCAACTGTCCGAAGGAAGTTTGTGAATCCTGCACCGCCAGTGTCGATATAGCCGTACCGAGGACTTTGAGGGTGGCTGGAGATATCGAGGCAGAAAAGAAGGCAAAAGCGCAGGACACTGACAGGCGACAGAACGGTGCAGTCGGAAATGGTAAAAAAACCTCCTCTAGTTGACCCTCCTAAGTTACTATCTCTTTCTGTAATCTCCTTCCACACCCATCCTGACCATGGTCTGATGGACCGCTTTCCCCCCCCTTCAATCCAAGCAGTAAATCTTCAGAAATTCTATTGTCATAACCACTCATTTGCGGGTAGATTGCTGGAGATAAAATAGTTAGGGCTGTTCGGAACTCGGTATCGGCACAGACAGAGCCGTAATCTGCTGCAATCTGAGATCGCCTAAGAGCGTAAGGGGAGAGATATATGGAAGAGCAATTCTATGTGCTGACAATGCTGGTGGCCAATAAACCAGGGGTTACCTCCCGGGTAACAGGGCTGTTTTCAGGCAGAGGCTACAATATGGAGAGCATCTGCGGGGCCCCGACCCACGACCCTGAGATTTCCAGAATTACGATTAAAACCAAAGCAACCGCAGATCAATACATTGAAATTCAGAAGCAACTGGAGAGGCTCATCGATGTGATCAAGCTCAGAGACATGACCATCGAGAAGAAGGCGGTCAGGCGTGAGATGGCGCTGATCAGTGTTGCTATCAACCCTGAAAACCGTGCGGAACTGCTTCAGGTGGTGGAGATATTTAATGGTAAAGTGGTCAATGCCGGCAGCGATTCTTACATCGTGGAAGTAACCGGCAACGAGGGAAAGATCAATGCCATGATTGACCTTCTTCGACCGCTGGGGATAAAAAAACTGACCCGCTCGGGCATCCTGGCGCTCTATCGGGAACTCGACGAATCCCATTGGTCAGACTGAGCCAAGAATTCCAAGGAGCTTTCCCGCGTGAGCACACATAGAATCGCCACCAGGATGGAACGGATCGTTCCTTTCTATGTAATGGATCTTCTGGCTCGAGCCAAGCAGCTCGAAGCACAGGGGCGTTCGGTTATCCACATGGAAGTCGGCGAACCCGATTTCGTCACCCCTGAACCGGTAATTGAGGCCGGTAAAAATGCCCTCACTGCAGGTCATACCGGCTATACTGCGGCCACCGGAATTCCGGAGTTGCGGCAGGCAATCAGCGACCATTACGGCCGCCTGTTTTCCCTCGCGATCGATCCTGCTCGGATTATTGTCACGCCCGGTTCATCAGGGGCTCTGCAACTGGTTATGAGCGTGCTGATCGACCCTGGACAGCAGGTGCTGATGACCGACCCAGGTTATCCCTGCAACAAGAATTTCGTAGAATTGGTCTCCGGAGTTCCTGTGGGGCTGCCGGTTGGCCCAGAGATGAATTACCAACTCAGCAGCAGCCAGATTGAAGACAACTGGAGCGACAACACCAGAGCAGTAATGGTGGCTACGCCCTCGAATCCGACCGGAACCCTGGTGGAGCGTGATGAGATGGTGCGCATCCACGAGACGGTCAAAGCGCGAGGCGGGCAGCTCATCGTCGATGAGATATATCAGGGCCTTGTCTATGGAATGAGCGGCTATTCAGCCCTGGAACTGGCTGATGATATTTTTGTCATCAACAGCTTTTCAAAATATTTCGGCATGACCGGATGGCGGCTGGGCTGGGTGGTTGCCCCGGAGCCCTATGTGGAGAGTCTGGATACACTGGCCCAGAATCTTTTTCTCAGCTGCGCTTCCATGTCTCAATATGCGGCTCTTCAGGCCTTTAGTCCGCAATGTCTGGAAGTACTTGAACAGCGGCGTCAGGAGTTTGAACGGCGGCGTGATTTTCTGCTGCCGGCTCTGCAGGAAATAGGCTTTGAGGTGCCGGTGAAGCCGCAGGGTGCGTTCTATCTCTATGCCAACAGTTCCAAGCTGACCAGCGACAGTTTCAGTTTTGCCTATGATCTGTTGGAAGCCCAGGGCGTCGCCATAACGCCTGGAAAAGATTTTGGTATTCATAGACCGGAGCAGCACGTTCGCTTTGCCTACACCAACAGTATCGAAAATATGGCCGAGGGGGTTCGGCGTATCAAGGAGTTCCTCGCCAGATAAGTCCGATTCGGACAATATTTAGCCGCCCAATTTAGAAAAAATGATTAGGGTCATTGGGGGTTTATCCCATATTAAATCATACAAATGAGAGGTTTTTAGGACTGTCATGAATAATGCCCAAATACTTGCTAAAAGTTTCGTTGATCTTGGAGTAAAAACAGTATTCGGTTTTTCTGGTGCCACAATCCTGCCCGTATTTCATGCCATCGAAGACGTGGGAATAGAAATTGTGGTCAACGCCAACGAGCAGTCCTGCGCCTTTGGGGCCGGGGGATATTCACGATCCAGCAATGATGTGGGTGTGGCAGTGGTCACCTCGGGACCGGCCATCACCAATACTCTGAGCGCGGTGGCAGATGCCAATGCCGATTCGGTCCCGCTGCTGGTCTTTGCCGGGCAGGTCGCTCAGGGCCAGATGGGAACCGATGTGTTCCAGACCATCGATGTCGTCTCAGTTTTCAAGGATGCTGCCAAAAAAGTGATCCTGGTAACTGAGCTTCAGAATGTAGAGGAAATTGTCAAAGACGCTTATTTCTTGGCCAAATCTGGAAAACCGGGCCCGGTGGTCATCGATTTCCCGTTCGATATTCAGAAAAATGAAGGCGAATACAAGGCTATTGCAGTCGAAAGATTCCGCCATAAATACGATGAAGAGCGGCATCTGGGCGAAAATCAGTGCAAGCAGTTTTTCGATCTGCTGCAGAGGGCTAAACGACCGCTGCTCTACATCGGCGGCGGCCTTAATACAGCACCGGCAAGTGAGCGAATCAGGGAGTTTAACAGGCGCTACAAAGTACCCTCTATCTGGAGCCTGATGGGTAAGGGGATTCTCAATGAGAAGGCCGATTGGGCCCTCGGTATGCTTGGCATGTTTGGAGTGCCGGCAGCGAATATGGCAATTCAGGAGACCGATCTGTTCGTGGCCTTTGGAATTCGCTGGGACGACAGGGTACAGCAAAAAGTCGGTGAGTCCGGACTGGAAGCTGAAATCGCCTATTTCGATATAAATCCTGAAAAGGTCCAGGAGGTAAGATTTTCCAGAGGGCCGAAATTCTCCTTCATCGGCAAGGCAGAAACTGCGCTTGACGACCTGCTCAACTATGCGAAGAAGTACGATATTGAACTCGATATCGGGTCCTGGCAGGAATATGCATTCAAACTTAAACAGGACCACCCACTCAATTTTGACCGGGAAAACCCAGCTGTTCAGCAGGCTGAGGTTATGGAATTGCTCTCCGGCATGCTTACCGAGAATACCAAGGTGACCACCGGTGTCGGCAACCATCAGATGTTTGCCGCTCAGCATCTGATTTCCTTGAAGCCCAAAACATTTTTAACCTCTGGCGGCTACGGCACCATGGGATTCGCACTGCCGACTGCCGTTGGGGCCCATTACGCAAATCCCGATGACACCATCATAACCATCGATGGAGATGGCAGTCTATTGATGAATCTGGGGGAACTTTTCACGGTGAGCAAATACCAGCTTCCGGTGAAAATTTTATTGCTCAACAATCACGGCGATTGCATGGTTAGAAATATCCAGGACCTCATCTACGGCGGCGCCCATGTGGGCACCAAGAAGATCACCGACATAAGTTTCGCCAATGTGGCCCAGGAGATGGGCTTTGCTTACAGCCGGAGAATCGATAACCGTGACGAATTGAAGCAGGGGCTGGAGGATTTCATCAGTGCAGAAGGGCCTTCGTTTCTCGAAGTGGTTACCGACGTCGATGAAATGCTCTATCCGCGAATACCATCGGGAATGGGGTATAAGGACATGATCCTCGGCCCCCACATGGAGTAGGTCTATATCTGTCTGATCAGCAGCTCAGGCAGCAGGGGATTCAGCAGACGACGGGGATAACCTTGAAAAATTTCTTTATCAGTCAGACTGGAGATACGGACCTCAGACTCAATGCTATGAAACGAATCGGTTACTTCGCTGTAATATTTATCTGCCTGTTCGGTGCAGGAATGCCAACTCTGGCTGGGGCCGCACCTACTGTGTTTGTGTCGATTCTGCCCCAGAAATTTTTTGTCCAACAGATTAGCGGAGACCTGATCAACGTCGAAGTTATGGTTCCCCCCGGGGCCAGT
Organism: uncultured Desulfofustis sp.; assembly: GCA_905479735.1. Classification (GTDB taxonomy): domain Bacteria; phylum Desulfobacterota; class Desulfobulbia; order Desulfobulbales; family Desulfocapsaceae; genus JABDQA01. The sequence continues at coordinate 1,679 of CAJQNS010000002.1, read as the reverse complement.
CCCCACACCTATGAGCCCAAACCATCTCAGATGAGAAAACTGGCAGAGTCTCGCGCCTATTTCACCATTGGAGTGGCTCTTGAAGAAGCCTGGCTGGACAGAATAACGAGGATAAATCCTGAGATGATGGTGGTACACACCGAGGCCGGGATCGACAGGATGGCCATGAGTGGGGACCACCATCATGAGGGTGAGCAAGCAGAGACAGATGAGCATGGCCATGAACAAGGTGAACAGGCGGAAGGGGGATTGGATCCCCATATCTGGCTGTCGCCCATGCTGGTAAAACAGCAGGCCGAAGTCATCTGGACCAGTCTTGAAGCTCTGGATCCTGAAAATGCGGCTGCCTACAAGACCAACTTTCAACGGTTTAGCGATCGTATTGATGAACTTGACGGACAGCTTAAGGGGATTCTGGAAGGCAAGAAAGGCATGAAGTTCATGGTATTCCATCCCAGTTGGGGGTACTTTGCCAGGGGCTATGACCTCGTGCAGGTACCGGTGGAGATCGAGGGCAAAAGTCCGAAGCCGGCGCATCTGAGGAGTCTGATCGAACTGGCGCGCCGGGAACAGATTACAGTTATATTCGCCCAGCCCCAGTTTTCGCGGAAAAGTGCTGAAGTTATCGCCAGAGAGATTGGGGCGCAGGTGGTGCTGATCGATCCGTTGGGGGAGAACTGGTTTGAGAATATGACCGTGGTTGCCAACAATTTAGAGGCTGCGCTGCGATGATGAGACCTCCAATGAAACGAACGATCGTTGACATAAAAGATCTCTGCTTTTCCTACAGCGGCAAGGAGGTCTTGCACAATATCGATCTCGTTGTTGAACAGGGAGATTTTATCGCGGTTGTGGGACCCAACGGAGGCGGCAAGACTACACTTCTGAAATTGGTTATAGGACTCTTGAAGCCGACCAGGGGTGCGGTGCATCTGGCAGGCAGGAGGCCTGGTAAAAAGGGACTTGAGATCGGTTATGTACCTCAGCAGATCGATCATAACCTGAGCTTTCCGGCAACGGCGCTGGATGTGGTAATCATGGGTAAACACGTACCTGAAAACCGCATGCCTTTTGGACGATCCAGGCAGGATCGCAAGGATGGCCTGGCCGCGCTTGAAAAGATGGGAATCAGCGAATTTGGAGAGCGTAAAATCAGCGATCTCTCAGGAGGACAGCGACAGCGAGTTCTTATCGCCAGGGCCCTGGTGACAGAACCGGAGCTTCTGGTGCTCGACGAGCCCACCGCCTCCATAGACAGCCGCGGCCAGACGGACTTCTACCAGCTTCTGCAGGAGTTGAACAGGGATTTGACCATCCTGATGGTGAGTCATGATCTGCTTTCCGTCTCCACCTTCGCAAAATCGGTGGCCTGCGTGAACAAGCGTCTCCACTACCATCAGGCCTTCGAAACCTCGGGCGAACTGTTCGATGCGGTGTATGCCTGCTCGGTGTATGACTCCTGTCCAGTGACTTTTCCAATTCCCGATCCAGGCGGGGAGTCGGTGGCGGAGGAGGTGGACAATGATTGAGGCCCTGCAGTTCGAGTTCATGCGTAATGCCCTCATGGCTGGGCTGCTGGCGAGTGTCATCTGCGGGGTGATCGGCTCGCTGATCGTGGTCAACCGGCTGGTCTTTTTGTCCGGCGGTATCGCTCACAGTGCTTACGGAGGCATCGGACT
>CAJQNS010000001.1 GCA_905479735.1 uncultured Desulfofustis sp. | reverse complement strand
CAATTCTTGCCAGTTTCCCTCGATAACGTGCCTGATTGAAGTTCGACATAGAGTCGGAGCAGTGGTTCATAATTCGTTACCCAGAAGGACTCTGGTACATGTATGTGGGTGTAGTAGAAACAGAAAAGCCCACCTTTACCTCCTCCACGCATTACCCTGTTTGGATAACGGTTGTGGATAAAGACAGGCTATCATGCTGCGAACTGATCACTTTCCCGATAAAATCAAAATGTTGGTGGAGGCGGCGGGAGTCGAACCCGCGTCCGCAAATGCTCCCCTCTCGCATCTACATGCTTAGTTCCCGGCTTGAAGTTTCGCACCGGGTATGCCGCGGGAACAGAGCGGACCTGGTGCTATTCTGCGAAAATCTTACCTACTGATGTACAGACACCATCAGCGGGCCAGCCTGTTGAGTCGACGCCCCAGTTCCAGCCTTACAGGCAAAAGCTGGTGGAACGGCAGTATGACAGTTATTAAGCTGCTACTGCGTAGTTATAATCGTCTGCGATTATATTTAGGTTCTATTGGATTTACGAGCTAATAGAAAGCTCGGCATGCAACGACGAGCTTGCACATCCCCGTCGAAACCGTTTCGCCCCCAAATTGTAAAAGATCAATTGTCGTGATTGCGGCGCATGGCGCGCTCAACTTCCCGGTCGGACTGCTTCTTCTTTAATGCAACCCGTTTGTCGTATTGTCTTTTGCCGCGAGCAAGGCCCAGTTCAACTTTCGCCTTACCCCTATCGTTAAAGTATATCGACAGTGGTATCAGGGCAAGCCCTTTCTCGTGTAGTTTACCAATGAGTTTTTTCAGTTCGCGCTTGTGCAGCAAAAGTTTTCTGATCCTGAGCGGCTCATTGGGGTTGTGGGTGGCATGACTGTATTGAGAGATATGTACGTTATGAAGGATGGCCTCGCCTTTATCGTCGATGTTGACGTAGCCGTCCTTGAGGTTGGCCTTTCCGGCTCTCAGCGATTTCACCTCCGGGCCTGAAAGAACCAGGCCTGCCTCGATTTTGCTCTCAATGGTATAGTCGTGATAGGCCTTTTTGTTACGGCAAACTACTTTAACGCCCATTTTCCCCACTCAGGTTGCCTCATTCCGCGGTAACCCTCAGAGCCTCCTCGTAGGTGGTTATTCCTGCTTTTACCTTTCTCCAGGCATCCTCGCGTAAGGTAGTCATCCCTTCTCGTATTGCAACCTGGTGCATATCCTCGGTGGTTTCACCGGCGGCAACCATTTCCTTGAGTCTGGTTGAAAGTGGAAAAATCTCGAAGATGCCCGATCTTCCCTTATAGCCGGTACCCCTGCATTCCCGGCATCCGGCGCCGCGTCTCAGGGTGATCGGTTCGTTGCCGGAAACTGGAAATCCCATCTTGAAAAGCAAATCGGTCTCAACCTCGATTGGCTCCGAGCAGTCCGGACAGATGGTCTTGACCAGTCGCTGGGCCATTGCCCCGAGCAGGGTAGAGCTGATCAGGAAGGATTCGAGCCCGAGGTCTCTGAGCCTGACGATGGAAGAGATTGCATCGTTGGTGTGCAGGGTGGAGAATACCAAGTGACCGGTCATCGCCGCCTGGACGGCGTGGGCGGCCGTGTCAAAATCCCTGATCTCGCCAATCATGATCACGTCCGGATCCTGGCGCAGGATGTTTCTCAAAATAGTGGAAAAGGTAACGTTGATCAGGGGCTGCACAGCAATCTGATTGAATTCCTCATGGACCATTTCGACAGGGTCCTCGACTGTTACCAGATTCATTTCCGGCGTGGCTATCGTCTTGAGAGCCGAGTAGAGCGTAGTTGATTTGCCGCTGCCGGTGGGGCCGGTGACCAGAAAGATCCCGTGGGGCGAGTACATGAAGGATTTGAAGATGCCGAAATCACGTTTCGACAAACCGAGTTGCTGCACGGATTGAAAGATGATGTCAGGATCGAGAATTCTTAAAACTGCTTTTTCACCAAAGGAAACAGGTATGGTCGAAACCCTGATTTCGATGTCTTTTTCCCCGGAGATACCAATTTTGATGCGGCCGTCCTGCGGTCGCCTTTTCTCTGCTATGTCGAGCCTGGACAGAAATTTGATCCTGGAGACCAGGGCGGGATGCACCACCTTGGGAAGTTTGTAGATGGTGTGCAGAATACCGTCAATACGAAAGCGGATCATACAGATGTCCCGCTTGGGCTCGATGTGAATATCGCTGGCCCGCTGATCCAGCGCGTAGTGAAAAATGTGATTGACCGCATTCTTGATATGTTGATCCGAGGAGGTGATATCCTTGGAGGAGATCTTTACATATCTCTCAAGATTACCAATATCCACGGAGGTGCCGGTCTGACTCATACCCATCTGGTCTTCAGCGGCACTGATGGAAGTTTGAAAACCAAAAAACTCAGCAAGAATACGTTTGATCTCAGATTTTGTGGAGATATAGGTCCTGGTCTTTATCTGGTTGGCCTGCTCTATGTCGGCCAGCACAGTTTGTGAATCAGGATGGTAGACGGCCAGCTCAAGTACACCGTCGACTACATTGAAAGGCAGCAAAAGATGGCTGATAGCAAAGGTTTTAGGGATCGTCTTGGTAACAATGTCCATATCGAGCTCGAGCGGGTCGAGCTTTTTGAACTCCATTTTGAACTCTTGTCCAACAGCACGCATGACTGTTTCTTCGTCGATACTCTCTTTCTTGCTGCCGCTCTTCTTCAGATTGAGTGAAACAATGATGTCTATCAGGTCCGGATAGTTTTTGTCCAGCGGATCTGGTTTGCTGCTTTTCTTGAGCAGTTTCTGGCGTTGCTTGCCCTTCTCAAGGCTGATGAAGGTTTGCTGTTTGTTGCTGAGAACCTTGTGTTTTACAAGCAGGTCCAGCAATGCATCGCTGTATAGAAATTTCATCGGTTCTCCTTGCCGGTTTTCCTGTCTGAAGATAGTGTATCCTGTCTATTGTCCACTTTTCTATAGCTT